>SYFR01000542.1 GCA_005800325.1 Myxococcales bacterium
CGCCTGCGACGCCACCCGCCGCTCGAGACGCGCCCGGCGTGCCGCGACCGCCCGCGAGCCTCGGCAGCGCGATCCCGTCGCCGGAGCGCAACCCGCTGACGCCGGCGGGGATCGCGCTCGGCCGGCGGCTCTTCTACGACCCCATCGTGTCGAGCTCGAATCGCGTCGCGTGCGCCACCTGCCACCGCCAAGAGCTCGCGTTCAGCGACGGGGTACGATTGACCAAGAGCGGCGTGAGCGGCAAGGCGCTGCTTCGCCACACGCCGGCGCTCATCAACTTGGCATTTCAGGACCGCTACTTCTGGGACGGGGGCGCGACCGATCTCGAGTCGCAGGCTTTCGCGCCAATTCGCCACGCCGACGAGATGGGGCAGAACCTGGGCCGGCTGCGGGAGGAGCTCGCCGCCAAGCCGCCCTACCCCGAGCTCTTCGCCCAGGCCTTCGCCGACGGGCTGACCCTCCCCAACATCGTGCGCGCCCTGGCGCAGTTTCAGCGCACGCTGTTGAGCGGGGGCTCGCGTTACGACAAGCATGTAGCGAAAGAGCCTGGAGGCGAGCTCAGCGAGCTCGAGCGGCGCGGCCTCGCCCAGTTCGAGGCCAAGTGCGCGACGTGCCATCGCGGCAGCCACTTCACCGATCACGGCTACCACAACAACGGCCTCGACTCGGCCTACCGAGACGAGCACGAGCAGCTCGCCTGGGGCCGCGGGCGCATCACGCAAGCGGCCGCGGACAAGGGAAAGTTCAAGACGCCGACGCTGCGCAACGTCATGGTCACCGCCCCGTACATGCACGACGGGCGCTTCCGGACGATCGAGGCCGTGCTCGCCCACTACCGAAGGGGCGTGAAAGACTCCCCGACGCTCGATCCGCTGCTCCGACCGGAGGCGGGCCGGCTCGGCCTCGCGCTCGACGACCACGAGGCGGCGGCGCTCATCGCCTTCTTGCAGACGCTCACCGACGAGGCGTTCTTGCGAGACCCCGCGCTCGGACCGCCCGAGGGACGGTGATCGCTCGGGGGATCCCCGTCACGTGCATCGTCGCGGCGTTGGCCCATCGGGGGCACGCGCAAACTCGTGATTCCGCGGGCGCTCAGGACACGAGCTGGCTAGTCGCCCGGGATGGTGTCGCGGCCGTGCACGACGCGCTCGTCGAGCGTGTCGAAGTCCTCGTCGTCGGGGTCGAGGGGTGTGCCGACGGGCGCGCTGTCCTGCGCCCCGGCGTCGCTGGCGAGCGCTTGCTCGACCGCGAGCAGGGCCTCACGCGCCGCCGCCAGTTCTTCTTCCGCGGCCGCAGCAGCCGACTCGTCGCCAAGATAGCGGTAGAGGCCGAGGACGTGCTCGAGCGCCGCGACCAAGAGCGGGTGGCCCGCGCCGTAGCCGGCGTCGAGGAATTCCGTCGCTCGCTCGAGATAGTCGCGGGCTTCGGCGCCGCGGTCGAGACGCACGGACGCGCCGCCGAGCCCGAGGAACGCCTTGCCGGTGAGGACGTTGAGCGCACGGGCGTGGTCCTGGCTCCCGGGCTCCATGCCGCGCAGCTCCTCGAGGACGCGGCCGAAGAGGCACAGGCTCGCCTCGGCCTCGCCGACCTCGATGCTGATTTCGCCCATGGTCAAGAGCACCGCGCAGTAGTCCGCGACGTGCTCCGCGCCGCACGACTCGAGCTGCCGAGCCGCGCGATCGAGCAGCGGCAAGACGTCGTCGAGCTTGCCCGCATCCGCCAGCGCGAGCGCCCGCGTGTGCAGCGCGAGCCCGAGGAATGGCATGGAGGGCTCGCCCGCACGTTCGAGCGACTCGACCGCGAGGCGCGCCGGCTCGACCGCTGCCGGCGCGTCGCCGAGCCCGAGGTGCGCCTCCGCGATCGCGCGCAGCACGCGGCCGCGCGCAACGTCGCCCCCCTTCCCTGGCGCCGCGGCCTGCTCAGGCAAGGTCGGGAGCATGACGCGCGCCGCGAGCAGCGTGTCCGCGAACGCGCCCTCGGCGCACATGTGCTCGAGCTCCGCCAGTTTCTCGTCGAGCGAGAGCTCGCCGCAGGTCGCGTCCTCGTCCGCCACGCTTGCCTCCCCGCAAACCATTCGGCGCCCACTTGGGCGTGCGCGGGTGTCAGTCGTCACCCGGCGCGTCATCATGGTCGCGCGGCGCGCGGCGCGCAATCGCCGCGTAGACTTCGCGCGCCGAAAGCCCGAGCTCGGCCGCGAGCACGCGCGCGACGTCCTTGGCGCGCAGCCCGTCGCGCAAGAGCGCCTCGATGCGTTGCTCCAGATCATGAACCGCCGCGCGTGGCTCGCGCTTGCCGATGCCGAGCACCACGGTGAGCTCGCCGCGCCACTCCTCGCGCGCCGCGAGCTCGGCGATCGTGCCGCGCACCAGCTCTTCGTGCAGCTTCGTGAGCTCGCGCGCCACGCACGCCTCGCGCTCGGGCGCCAACGCACGGAGCTCCTCGAAGGTCGCCTGCGCGCGCTGCGGCGCCTCGAAGAACACGACGGTCTCTGGCGTCGCCACGAGCTCGGCGAGGACGTCGCGCCGCCCCCCGCCCTTGCGCGGCAAGAACCCGAAGAACCGAAAGCGATCGGCGGGCATGCCGGAGGCGGCGAGCGCGGCGATGACGGCGCTCGGCCCCGGCACCGACTCGACGGAGATCCCGACCGCGACCGCGGCGCGCACGACCGCCGCGCCGGGATCGCTCACGGTGGGCGTGCCCGCGTCGCTGACCATCGCGAGGCGATCGCCGGCGGCGAGCCGCTCGGCCCAGTGCTCGAGGGCGTGACGCTCGACGTGCGCGTCGAGGCGCTCGATTCGCTTGCCGGTGATCCCGAGGTGGGAGAGCAGCTGGCGAGCGCGACGCGTGTCCTCGGCCAGGACCAAGGTCGCCTCGCGAAATGCCCGAGTCGCACGCGGCGACAGATCCTCGAGGTTGCCGATCGGGGTCGCGACGACGCGCAGCCAGCCGCTCGTGTCGCTCACGCGCGCCCGAACCCCGAGGCCGGTGTCACGCCCCGAGCTCCACAGCGTCGCCGAGCTTCGACTTCAGGAAGACGCGCAGCTCAGCCGTGAGCCGCGCCTCGAGCTGGCGCACCCGCTCGCGCGAC
>SYFR01000543.1 GCA_005800325.1 Myxococcales bacterium
GAGCTCGGCCCCATCTACGGCTCGCAGTGGCGCAACTGGGGCGGCGAGGGGATCGACCAGCTCAAGGGCGCGCTCGACACCCTCAAGCGCGACCCGTACTCGCGGCGCAACCTCGTCAGCGCGTGGAACGTGAGCGACCTCGACAAGATGCGCTTACCGCCGTGTCACCTCTTGTTCCAGCTCTACGTCGTCGACGGGCGGCTCGACTGCCAGCTCTACCAGCGCGCGGCGGACATCGCGCTCGGCGTGCCGTTCAACATCGCGAGCTACGCGCTGCTCATGACGATGATGGCCAATGAGTGCGGGCTCGTCCCGGGCGTCTTCGTGCACACGCTCGGCGACGCGCACGTCTACCTGAACCACGTCGATGGGCTGCGCGAGCAGCTCACGCGCGAGCCCATGGCTTTGCCGCGCGTCCGCGTGGCGAGTCGCCCGGCGCTCGAGCTCACCTTCGAAGACATCGAGCTCCTGGAATACCGCCACCACCCCTTCATCAAGTTTCCGATCGCGGTATGAAGCGAGCGCTCGAGATCGTGGTCGCGGCCGACGAGCTCGGCGGGATCGGCAAGTCCGGCGAGCTGCCGTGGAATCTTCCGCGCGATCTCGCCTTCTTCAAGCGCACGACGACCGACGCCAGCCGCACGGGCCTACGCAACGCCGTCGTCATGGGCCGCAAGACCTGGGAGACGATCCCCCCGCGCTTTCGACCGCTCGCCGGTCGGCTCAACGTCGTCATCACGCGCAACCCCAGCTACTCGGTTCCCGACGGCGTTCTCTGCGCGGCGAGCCTCGCGGACGCCGAGCAGAAGCTACAGGCTCACGGCGATGTCGAGCGAGTCTTCGTCATCGGCGGCGGGGAGATCTTCTCCATCGCGCTTCGCGAGGCGGCGTGCACGCGAGTCTATCTCACGCGGATCGAGCGCCGGTTCGATTGCGATGCCTTTTTTCCGGGGCTCGGCGATGATTGGGCGCTCGTGGCGGCGTCGGAGCGGCTCGAGGAGAACGGCATCGGCTTCGTGTTTCAGACCTGGGAGCGAAGTGCGAGCGGCGTGTCGTGACAACGGGGACGGTGAGCGCGAGGTGCGTGTGAGGGCGAGTCGAGCTGCGAGTCGTGGTGCGCCCGCGGGCGGGCGTGCGTGGGTGCCTCCGGCGCTCGGCGTCTTCGGCGCGGGGCTCGTCGCCGCGTGCTCGCTCGTCAACGAGTTTCCGGGCGTCGAGCAGCGTGAGCCCGCATCCACGGTGAGCACGGTGGCGATCACCGTGACCGTGGCGGGCGGCGGAGGCGATGGCGGCGCGGGGGGCGCGGCCGCGACGGGGGGAGCCGGCAGCACGGGGGGCGCGGAGCCGAGCGAAACGGTGCTCGCGGTCGGTGGCCGCTTCCTCGGGCAAGAGGTGCTCTACGCGCTGAGCGCGACGACCGGCAAGGCTCTCGCGACCGAGTTCGCCACCGTCGCGGCGCTCGCCTACGACGGCGAGCACGACGCCTACTTCGTGTTTCTGGCCGACACGCTACCCGTGAAGGCAGGCGCACGCGGCAAGGTGGAGACGCGGCGCTTCGACTTTGCCACGAGCGCGTGGAAGGTCGTCGGCACGGTCGACGGCGTCTTGCTGCCGAGCGGGAGCGAGCACGTCTCGCTCGTGCGCAATCGCCTCGCGTACCTCGTGCCGCTCGCCGGCGGGAACACGGGCGTCGCGCTGCTCGACGTGAGCAACGTCGAGTCGGTGAGCGCGGTCGTGCCCGAGACCGTGGACGTCGCCGGCACGGGCGCGCTGCGCGGCCTCGTCGGAACGCGCCACCCGAGCGGCAACGGCGGCTTCCTGCACGCGCTCCGCGAGAAGACCGAGGGCGGCTCGTGTCGCGCGGAGCTCACCAAGATCGAGGCGACCAACGTCGGCGCGAAGGTACAGCCCACGAGCTTCACCGTGGGCCCCGCCTTTCCATGCGCGTCGTCGGCGGGCTGGGCCGCAGATCCGAAGGCGCTCACGCACCTCATTTCGGTGCCGCCCGAGGCCGGCTCGGGCGAGGCGACGCTGCTCGCGGTCGATCCGAGCTCGGGGCAGCTCGTCACCACGAAGCTCGTCACGGTCGCGAGCGCAGACTCGCACGAGCTCGTGCCCTTCGCTTTCGCCGCGTGCGCGCAGGTGGCCCTCCTCGGCACCGGCGCCGGGGAGGTCGTCGCGCGCTCGTTCACGGAGGCGCTGCCCGTGACCCTTTCCGTTGGAACGAAGCTCAGCGGGCTCGCGTACGAGCCGCGTCAGCGCTTGCT
Source organism: Myxococcales bacterium (assembly GCA_005800325.1). Lineage (GTDB taxonomy): Bacteria > Myxococcota_A > Polyangia > Polyangiales > Polyangiaceae > SYFR01. The sequence goes on from SYFR01000543.1 coordinate 2,268, forward strand.
CCTCGCGCGCCACGCCGAGAGCGAGGAGGTCTTCTCGCTGCGGGCCATCGCGGTGTCCGGCGATTGCTTCGCGCCCGAGCTCGCGCTGCTCGACGCCTCGCGCTGGAAGGCGCCCGTGTTTCTCGAGCCGCGGCACGTCGCGGTCGGCGATCCGGTGCCGCTCGGGTGCAAGCCGGGCGATTGCTCGCTCTGACGCGAGGTTCGAGCTCGCGCGGTCTCGCCGGCTCTTCTCCCACGCCGAGCAGCTCGGCCGCGGCGGACGGGTCGCTCACATCGGCGGCGGCGGCAGCGTCGCGATCCACGCGTCGAGGATGCCGAGGCCGCTCGGATCGACCACGTCGCTCGCGATCGGCGGCATCTGCTTCGTGTTCATCACCAGGTCGTCGCCGCGCTCGTTCATGCGCAGGTGAAAGCAGCTTTCCTCGAGGTCTCCGCCCGCGACGCGGTAGTTGCAGCCATAGCCCTGGAATAAATCGGGCGGCACGTTGACCACCGTCGTGTACGCGCCGGTCATGGCGAGCGTCGCGTCGGCCGCGCGCAGCCGCACATCGAAGAACGGGTAGATGAGCCCATCGCTCGAGCCGTTGTGGCAGTTGCCGCAGTTCGCGTGCAGGTAGCCGAGCGCGGCGCGTTCGACGTCGCTGCCCGGGACGGACACGGGAGCGGCCGGCGGGTTCGAGAGCGCACCGCTCGCGACGAGCGCGCTCACGTTCAGGCCCTGACCGGCGTGGCTCAGCTGCACCAGCGAAAAGCCGAGGAAGCGCGACGGAAGTCCGCCCTTCGCCGCGTGCAGCCCGTGGCAGCGCCGGCAGCTCGGCTCATTCGGGATGTCGTGCTCGGTGCCGCGCACGTCGTCGCCGCCCACGGCGTCGTAGACAGCGTCGCTCTCGTCGTCGTTCCAGCGGTAGGCCGCGAAGAAGAAGTCCTTCTCGCCCGGGCCGAAGCGGTGAATGAGCCGCGTCTCGAGGCGCTTGCCCTCGAGCCGAAACTCTTTCCACATGCGCGTGCCTACGGGGAAGCGCCAGTCGTCGAGATCGCTCGTGTCGATGGGCGCGCACTCGGGCAAATAGGCCCAGCGCGTCTTGTCGGCGGCGTCGGACCAGAGCGGAAATTGCGGCGAAAACTCGCGCGCGTGGGAGGCGACCTCCTTCTTCGCGGTGTCGGCGTAGA
>SYFR01000544.1 GCA_005800325.1 Myxococcales bacterium
CCGAGATCGACCAGCGCGCGGACATCTACGCGGTCGGCCTCGTCACGAGCGAGCTCGTGAGCGGGCAGAAGGTCGTCTTCGCCGAGGGCGAGCTCGAGACGTGGTGGACGAGGCCGAAGCGGCGCAACGCGCGGCCCGGACGATCCCAGCGCGCGGCGACGTTCGTGACGCGGACCACCGGCTCGCGCGAGGCCCCGCGCTCGGCGCGGCCGCGGCGCCGCCCCAGCGAGCTCGCAGTGTTTCGAGGTGCGCGGCGCCCGAGTACAGTCGCCGCGTGAACTACTCCCAGCGGCTAGCGGCGACCACACCGACCTCGAGCGACCTCGGCCTCCTCCTCGTGCGCCTCGCCTTCGGTGGCACGCTCGCCCTCGTGCACGGCTGGCCGAAGATGTTCGACGTGTCGCAGTTTGCCGAGGGCGTCGCGAGGCTCGGCTTTCCGGCGCCGTCGTTGTTTGCGTTCGCCGCGGCCGCCGGCGAGCTCCTCGGCGGCCTCTGTCTCGCGCTCGGGCTGTTCACGCGACCGGCGTCGCTGCTCGTGCTCGTGACGATGCTCGTCGCCGCGCTCCACGTGCACGGCGCCGATCCCTTCGCGAAGAAGGAGCTCGCGCTCGCGTACGCCGCCATCTCGCTCGCCCTCCTCGTCGCGGGCGCGGGCAGGTTCAGCCTCGACCGGGTGCTGTTCAATCGCGGCGCGACGTGATCGCGCGGATCGCCCGGAAAAACGGGCGTCCGAGCTCTCCCTCGGGCTCGTGGCGCGCGCCCAGCTCTTTCAGGCGTCGCACGAAATCGAGCCGCTCGTCGTGCGACACGTCGCGGCTCGTCTCGCTGCGGTGGCACCAGAAGGTGCGGCACCCGAGCGGCCTCGATGCGTAGACCGAGCAGCGTCCCGTGGCGTCGAGCAGCGGGCAGATCCGTTCGTCGTCGCGGGCCTCCTCGAGCATCGGCAAGGCGCGGCGTCGCGGCGCGAGCGGACCGCCGCGATCGCGCACCGCGCGCGTCACGAGGGCGAGCTCGAGCGACGTCACGTACGGTTCGCGCCCGGTGATGCCGAAGCGACAACACTCCGTCGTGCCCGGGCAAGCATAGCCCGCGTGTGCGGCGTCGACGTCGGCGTATAGCGCGCGGAGCTCGGCAAAAAAGGCGCGCTCCCGCTCCTTGCCGAGCTCGCTCGGCGCGGCGCGCCTCGGTGCCCCCAGCGGGGCACGCGCGTCGGGACCCGACCTCCTGGAGCGACTCACGCGCGGTGAGACTAGTCCCGTTACCGACCGACTTCTTGCTTGACCGTCCGAAGGTGGCTGACTAGAAGAGCCACTCCGAATTGCGGGAGTACCTCAGTGGTAGAGTGCAACCTTGCCAAGGTTGACGTCGCGAGTTCGAATCTCGTCTCCCGCTCTGCTTAGCTACACGGCGGTGCAGAAATAGGATCCGGGGGCAGGCGCTTGTCCAGCCTTCGGGCAAGTCTTGCGGACCGATCGCGCGCTTTCGGGGCCGCTCGCCCGCCTCGTCCGGCTTGGGTCGACTACCTGCTGCAGGCCTGCAGCGCGCTGGCCGAGGCGCACGAGCAGGGGATCGGTTCGCCTTGCGGCAGCGTGCCGCGCGCCTCGATCTCGCGGTCGAGGTTGTTGCCGTGGAGCAGCTCGAGCACCATGAACGGCGTGCCGTCCGGCAACGCGTCGATGTCGCTCACCTTCGCGATGTGGCGGCTCCACGTCGGCTCGCCGGGGGGCAGGCGCGGCGCGGCGGGGCGCATGCGATGCCGGCCTCGCATGCGTGCCAGCGAATGCGGCACCCTCGCCACGACGAGTTGGTAACATCGCGGCACTGTGCCCGCCGACTCGAGCCAATCGGGAGGCGCCGCGCTCGCGGTGCTCGACCAGGGTAACTTCAAAGAGGCGTGCTGCGAGCTCACCTTCGCCGACCTCGGCGTGAAGATGAGCGTGCGCGCGTTCGCGATCGAGGAGGGCATCGATCGGCCCTTCGAGGTGGTCGTGCGCGCGGCGACGAGCGACGCGAGCCTCGAGTGGTCGCGCGTCGTCGGGCGGCCCGCGGCGTTTCGCATCGCGACGGGACTCGACGCGCGACCGTGGCGGATCTGGAGCGGCGTGCTGCGCGAGCTCGAGCAGCTCTCGGACGAGGCCTCGGGCCTGTCGCTCTACGAGCTCACGATCGCCCCGTTTTTCTGGCGTTTGACGCAGCGGCGCACGCGGCGCGTCTTTCAGCACCTTTCCGCCGTGGGGATCGCCAAGGCGGTGCTCGCCGAGTGGGGGATCGAGCCGCGCCTCGCGCTCGCCATCGAGGAGCTGCCCGTCCACGAGTACCGCGTGCAGCTCGACGAGACCGACTTTGCGTTCGTGTGCCGTCAGCTCGAGGAGGCCGGCGTCAACTACTGGTTCGAGCAGGTCGCGCCGCGCGGCGAGGGCGAGGCTCCTTCGCAGGTGCTCGTTCTCGGCGAGCTGCCGCAGCGTCGCGAGCCGCGCTGGCTCACGCCGATCGCGTATCTCGGATCGTCCGAGGCGGCGGGCAAGGCGCCGTTCGTGCGCGATCTGCGCATGGTGGACGCGATGCGTCCCGGGCGCGTCGTCCTCGGCGGTCACGATTTTCGCGCGAGCCGCGATCTTCGCGTCACCGCCACCGCCGGCGTGAAGGACGAGCTCGAGCAGCGTCACGAGGTGTTCGACTTCGCCCCGAAGGAGTTCATGGCCGAGCGTTCGAGCAGCGAGGGCGACCGGCTCGCCGTCACCGCCGGAGAGCGCGCCGCGCGCGTGGCGTTCGAGCGCGAGCGCACCCTGAAGCGCAGCGTTCGGTTCCGCACCAACCTGCTCGACCTCGAGCCCGCGAGCGTGTTCTCTCTCGACGGCCACCCGCGACCCGAGCTGTCGCACCCGAACCGCCTCATGGTGTCGGGGGCCTCGCTTTCGGGCGAGGTGAACGGCGAGTGGACGGTCCTCGTCGACGCCGTCCTCGCGTCTGAGCCGTACCGGCCGCGCCTCGTGACCCCGAAGCCGCGCGCGCCCGGCCTCGAGAGCGCCATCGTCGTCGGCCCCGCCTCCGAAGAGATCCACACCGACGATCTCGGCCGCGTGCGCGTGCGCTTCCAGTGGTCGCGGCCGATGACCTCGCTCTCGATGGAGCCCGCCGACGGCGCCTCGTGCTGGATGCGCGTGAGCCAGAGCTGGGCCGGGAGCGGCTACGGGCTCGTCTCGCTCCCGCGCGTGGGGCACGAGGTGCTCGTCGGGTTTCTCGAGTCGGATCCCGATCGCCCCGTCGTCGTCGGGCGGCTCTTCGACAGCACCGCGGCCCCGCCGTTCCCGCTGCCGCAGGGCAAGACGAAGAGCGTCTGGCGGTCGAGCTCGACGCCCGGTGGGGCCGGCTACAGCGAGATCGGCTTCGAGGACAAGGCGGGCGAAGAAGTGCTCTTCATGCGCGCCGAGCGCAACCTCGAGTCGACCGTGCTCGGCGACGAGCTCGCGAGCATCGGCAAGAACCTCTCGACGAACGTGCGCGGCAACGAGCGGCGCGCGGTCGCCGGCGATCAGCGCGTGCACGTGAACGGCACGCTGTCCCTCGAGGCCGATCAGAACCTCGCGATCCACTCGACGCGTGGGATGAGCCTCCGCTCGGGCGAGCAGGCGGGCGTCAGCCTCGTCGACGGCAAGCTCGTGCTCTCGAACGGTCTCGCGTCCATCGTGCTCGACGGCCCGAACGTGCGCATCGACACGACGGGCAACATCTGGCTGAGGTCGGAGCGACTCGTCGCGATCCAGGCGCCCCACGTGTACCTCGACGACGACGTCCAGATCGACAAGCACGATCTCGTGCCGGCGAAGGTCGAGGCGCTGCCGCCGCTGCCCAAGGTCAGCCCGCCGCCATCGCCGGGGGCGCAAGGCAACGGCCAGGGCGGCAAGCCGGGCGCGCTGCCGCCGGGGCAAGGCAAGCCCGGCGGCATGAAAGAGGCCGAGTTCGACCCGTACAAATTCTACGAGGAGCTGCTCGCGCAGGCCGGCATCAAGGTGAAGCTGCCGAAGAACCTGCCGATCCCGCCCGAGATCAACGCGCAGCTCGAGCACTACGCCAAGGTCGCGCACAAGGCCGGGATCGTGAAGGCGAAGCTCCTCGATCCGGAGACCTACCGCGCGATGAAAGACCGCCTCGACGCGCGCATCGAGGCCGAAAAGACGCGGATCCAGAAGATCGGCAGCGACGTGCAGAGCATCTTCGAGCGGCAGCGCGGGCACCTCGAGGGCGTGGCCGGCTCGCTCGGCGAACGCCTGGAGCTCGAGCGCGCGAACCTCGCCAAGCTCAACGGCGATCTCGGCGCCATCTTCTCGGGCGAGAAGGGCAACCTCATCGACAGCGCCAAGGCGCTCTACGGGGTCTACAAGGAGCAGCGCGCGCACCTCATGCAACTGCGCGAGGACGTCATGGCGATCCTCGATACGCAGAAGGCGTTCATCGAAGAGTGGAAGGGCGTCGCCGAGGACGTGAAGGGCCTCATCGACGACTTCAAGTCGCTCGTGGAGAACCCCAAGGACGCGATCCTCGACCTCGTGCTCGGTCCCGACAAGGAGCTCGGCAAAGACGTCGCTTCGCTCGCCGAGGAGCTCGGCTACGGCGACGAGGTGTCAGATTTGCTCGGCCTCGAGCCCCCGGGCGGTGCCGGTGGCGACGTGCCTGGCTCGCCCGGCGCGCTCCCGCCGAGCCCGAAGCTGCCCGTCGGCGGCAGCGGCAAGGGGATCATGTCCGACAAGGCGCACGCTGCGCTCGGCGGCTCGCTGAAGAAGCCGGGCGGCAAGGCGATCGATCCCAAGGCCGGCCTCGCGCTCGGGCCCATGCCGGGGCTCGGCTCCGCGGGAGGCAAGGGCGCCACGATCGACGCGTCGAAGGCGCTGTCGAAGGGGCCGCTCGGCGGCCTGCCGAAATCTTCGCCGTCGATGCTCGGCCCGACGCGCTCGGTCGGCGACGTCACGACGCGGTCGGGCGGCAACGCCGTGGCTCGAGCCGGCGGGCTCGCATCGGGCGACGTGGCGGCGGCCGTGAACCCGCGCGAGCTCGGCTTTCTGGCGACCCCGAGCGAGGGGCAGCTCATGGTGATCCCGACCGAGGCCGCGAGTCACCTCGATGAGGCGCTGCGCTCGGCGCGCATCGTCGATGCACAGATGCAAGGCGCGAGCGTCGACTCCGCCGTGAGCCAGGCGCTCGAAGAGTCGGGCTACGCCGTCTATACTCGCGGACACGGCGACTACGTGGGAGCGTTTCAGCGCGTCGATTCCGCGGTCGCCGGCGCCTGAAGCCTCGCTCGAACAGGGTCACGACGATGCCGAGCCACTTCGACGGACAGCTCGCGCTCGATGTCCCGCGCGACTGGGAAGAGCTCACGGTCGTGCGCTACGAGGCGCCGCGTCGTCGGTCGGCCGAGCCCGCGCTGCCGCCGGCGCGCGCGGAGCTCAGCCTCGTGAAGATGCGGGACGACGAGGAGCTCGGTGCGCACGCGGAGCGACGGCTCGCGGAGGTCGCGATGGCGAGCGAGGGCTTCTTGCTGCGAACGCTCGCGCCGACGGAGCTCGAGGGGCGCGCCGCCTTCACCGCGGAGGTCGCTTCGCTCGTCGACGGCGTCCCGGTCGAGCATCAGGTGCTCTTCGTACAGCTGCGCGAGCGCCGCGCCGCGATGCTCACCTTGCGCGCCGCCCGCAGCGATCTGCCCCAGCTCGCGCCGCTCTTTCGGCGCATGCTCGCGAGCGTTCACGTGGCTCGCTAGAGCTCGACGACGCGGCCGAGCGTCACCGCGCGCAGGGCGTGCCGGCAGCTCTCGTATTGGTCCTGCCGCAGGTGCGCTTCGGCGAGGACGCGCGCGCGGAAGGACGTCATCATCGGCAGCTTCTCCGCGAGCTCTGCTGGCAAGTACACCGGCAAGAGCTCCCGCGTGCCGCCGGCCGGGAGCGCGATGACGGCCCTGAGGAACGCACCGCCGAGGAGCGTGCGCCGCATGTAGCGACGCTGCTCGAGCATCGTCCGCTCGACGAGCTCGTCGAGGTGGTTCGGAGGCAGCTGACGGCGCGACTCCCGATAGAGCTTGCGCAGGTGATCGAGCACGTGCGAGGTGCCGTCGGCGGCGACGGCGGCGAGCGGAGAGGCCAAGAGCTCGTCGACCTTCACGAGCCCCTCTTTCAGCTTCTTGTCGTCCGCGGCGATGGGCGCGACGGCGGCCGAGGTGGCGCGCAGGATCTCGATCGGATCGAACGGCAACGAGAGCTCCCCCTGCACCGCGACGAGCGGCGGCGTGAAGCGCCCAGACTCGCTCACGGCCTCGCGCAGTCGCTCGCGCAGCTCGGGCGCGCCGATCGGCGTCACGCTCATGAGCAAGCCGAAATGCGCGTGGTGATCGCGCGCGAGCTCGCGGTCGTCGGTGTCGAGATCGTGGTGTCGGTCGCGCGGCGCAAACTCGAGCTCCTCACACTCGCTCGCGAAGCGGCTGCGAAGCTTCTTCGTCGCGGCGCGATCGAGCCACAAGAGCTCCACGATGTCCTTCGCGCGCGAGGGCGTCCGAGCAGCGGCTGGCGGAATGACGAACGCGGGCGCGGGCGTCGCGGCCTTCACCGGTGCGACGCTCGTGGCCGGAGCGTGAGGTGCAAGTGACGCCGGCGTCGGAGCCTCTTCGACGCCGATCCCGGGAAGCGTGGCACTCGGACGTGACCAGAGCGAAGCCCGCGCCGGAGGCACGGCCAGCGCCGCGCCCGGTGTCGAGCCGGACGGCGTCGCCGAAGCCGGGCCCGCGAGCGACGGCGCCGACGCAGGCTTGAGCCACGGAGGAGAACCGTCCGGCGCCCGCAGGGGGAGGGCACCCGAGGTGCGCTCACGCGGATCGTCGAGGGCCGCATCGTGTTGGGCCGCATCGTGTTGGGCCGCATCGTGTTGGGCCGCATCGTGTTGGGCCGCATCGAGCTGGCCCGGATCGAGCAGGGCCGTCGCGGTGTCGCTTCGCCGAGCGCGCCGCGATCGCTGCGTGGCCTCCGAGGCGCCGTCGCCCGCGTGCGGCGGTGGACCCTTGAGCGCGTCGAGCAGCTGACGGAGCTGTGCGTCGCTGAGGCGACGGGCGACGCCCGCGATCGCGACCCAGAGCTTTCCGGGCTCGTCGGCGCGCGCGAGCGGAACCTGCGCTCGCCAGAAGATCGCGCACACGCCGCGCGCAGCGTCGATGGCGATGGCATCGGCGTGCGCCAGCTCCTCGACGCGCTCGGCGGGGGCGCGCTCGATGAAGAGCTGCGGCACGACGTCGGGGAGCCGCGTCGCGAGGCGGGGGTGGTCGGGGTGCAGGCCCGTGAGCTCGAGCGCGACGTCACTCGAGAGCATGCGCGCCGTGCTGCGAGCGGTCCCCCTCTCGTCGAACGCGAGCGCGATCCGCTCCTCGGCGAGCTTGATCGCGGCACCCGCGCGCGCCTCTGCGCTGAGGCTCCTGGCGTCGACGAGCACGGCGACGCCCGGTCGGCGATGCGCCGCGAGGACCGCGAGCTCCGCGTCATGGATGGGGTCGTGGCGCTTGGCGAGCGTGCTCTCGCCGGGGCGCAGGAGGACGGTGAGCTTGCACGTCAGCGTGAGCGTCCATGAGCCATCCCTGAGCTGGCGCGTCGCCGACGTGACCGGCACGGGCGCGAGCGAGACGACATCCATGCGGCTCGACAAGCTAGCACGGATCGACGATGGTCCTGCCGCCGGCGCGCCCGCTGACCGAACCTTGGGAAAGCGCCATCGCTCTCGCGGTGCCACCTGACCCTCGGGACCTCGCCGCGAGCCGTCGACAGGACCACGAGAAAGCGAGGGCACATGCAAGCGATCTGGCTCACGAAGCACGGCACCGGTGACGTCCTCGAGGTGCGGGAGAGCGCCGATCCGGTCCCGGCGGCGACCGAGGTGCGCGTGCGCGTGCGCTTCGCGGGTCTCAATTTTGCCGAGATTTCCGCCAAAAAAGGCCTCTACCCCGACGCCCCCAAGCCGCCGTGCGTGCTCGGCTACGAGGGGGCCGGCGTCGTCGATGCCGTCGGCGGCGAGGTGCGCGGTGTGAAGGTCGGCGACCGCGTCATCTACCTCTCGCGCTTCGGGGCGCAGGCCGACACGGTGTGCGTGAGCGAGAGCCAGATCGTCCCCATGCCCGCGGCGATGAGCTTCGAGGTGGGGGCCGCCTTGCCCGTGAACTACCTCACGGCCTACCACATGCTCTTCCGCGTCGCGCGCATCCGCCCGCACGAACACGTGCTCGTGCACATGGCCGCGGGCGGCGTCGGCACCGCGCTCCTGCAGCTCTGCCGCACCATCGAAGGCGTCGTGACCTACGGCACGGCGTCGGCGAAGAAGCACGCCTACGTTCGCAGCCACGGCTGCGCCTACCCCATCGATTACCACACGAAGGACTACGTGGCCGAGGTGCGTCGCCTCACCGAAGGCCGCGGCGTGGACCTCGTGCTCGACGCGCTCGGCGGGCGCGACTGGCAACGCGGCTACGACCTCCTGCGCCCGGCCGGCATGCTCGTGTGCTTTGGCCTCGCGAACACGAATGCGCCAGGAAAGCGCGGTATTTTGCGCGCTCTGCGCGTCTTGCTCCAAGTGCCGCGGTTCTCGGGGCGCGCGCTGCTCGACGACAACAAGGGCGTCGCCGGCGTGCACATCGGGCATCTGTGGCACGAGGTCGAGCTCTTGCGCGAAGAGCTCGCCGAGCTCGTGGCGCTGTTCGAGCGCGGCGCCATCGAGCCGCACATCCACCGCGTCTACCCGTTCTCGCGCGCGAGCGAGGCGTGGGCCGAGGTCGAAGAGGGGCGCAGCGTGGGCAAGGTGCTGCTCGCGCCGGATGCGTGAAGCGCGCGGCCGTTGGGTGCGCGCCACTGTGGTGCTCTGTGGCGCTTCTGTGGCGCAGGTCTATTGCACCGGCGAACGCGCGCGGCGATGCTCGGACCGTGGAGCGACATTTTGTCGGCGGGGGCTCTCGAGGCGCGTCGGTCTTCGTGCTCGCGATGGCGCTCGGCCTTGCGGTTCCGGCGCGTGCTCTGACGCAGCCCGACAACACGCCGATCCCGGTGGGGGCCGGCCTGCAGGGCCTCTTCGTGATGCGCGGCGAGCAGATCGATGCGCTCGCGGACGCGCAGATCGTGCCGCAGACCTTCACGCCCACGTGCAACCTCACCTTCGAGGTCTTGCAGCGCAACGCGGGCTACAAGAACTCGTTCGGTTGGTACAACGCGACGGGCGTGAAGCCCACGGTCGCGGAGCTCCACGAGTTCATCAAGTGCAGCGATCCCATCGGCACGAAGAAGGTGCTGAACATCAAGAGCGACCCCGCGTACAGCGGCGGCGATGTCGGCTTCTTCGAGGCCGTTGGGTCGTGCCCGACGCCGCAGACCGCCCAGTGGGTCTTCTTCAGCGAGCTCAAGTACAACCCCGACGCATCGCAGCAGAACCCGTTCATTCACCTGCTCATCTACGACAGCACCGTCACACCGAAGGCGTTCTACTTCGGGTGGGAAGATCTCCTGAGCGGCGGCGACAACGATTTTGACGACCTCACCGTGTTCGTGTCCGGCATCAGCTGCACGGGCGGTGGCGGCGCGTGCAAGACCGGACTCCTCGGCGTGTGCGCCGAAGGCAGCATGCAGTGCCAGAAGGGCGCGCTCGCGTGCGTCCCCCTCGTCGAGCCGAGCGTCGAAGAGTGCGATGGCCTCGACAACGACTGCAACGACGTCACCGACGAGGGCAACCTCTGCCCGGCCGAGCTCGTCTGCGACAAGGGCACGTGCGTGCCGCTCTGCAACGGCATCGAGTTTCCGTGCCCGACGGGGAAGGTATGTAGCGAGCTCGGGCTCTGCGTCGATGAGGCCTGCGTGCCCGTCACTTGCCCGGCGAACGAGAAGTGCGTCGACGGGAAATGCGTAGCCCCGTGCGACGGCGTCGTGTGCCCGTACGGCGAGCTCTGCCTCGCGGGGCTCTGCTTGGATCCGTGCACCAAGCTCACGTGCGACGACGACCAGGTGTGCAGCCTCGGCGCGTGCATCGAGAAGTGCCAGTGCGCGGGCTGCCAGGCGAGTCTCTCGTGCGAGCCGAACGGCCTGTGCGTGCCTTCGCTCTGCGTCGGCGTCAGCTGCGAAGCCGGGGCGCACTGCGACGCGAGCGGGGCGTGCGTCGACGACTGCGCGGGCGCGGTGTGCCCGGCCGGTGAAGCGTGCGTGATGGGGAGCTGCGTGCCCGAGCCGAGCCTCAGCGGCGCGGGCGGGGCGGGCGGCAACGGCGCCGGCTCGGGCGTGTTCGTCGGCGGGGCGGACGCGGCCGGTGGCGCTGACTCCGTGAACGCAGCGGCGACGAACGGCGTGGGCGGCGGAGGTGGCATTCCGCGCTCGGACTCCGGCTGCGCCTGCGAGCTTGGGCGCAACGCGAGCGGGCAGGGCAGCAAGGTTCCGCTCGAGCGCGCGCTCCCGGTCGTGGCCCTCGCCCTCGCGCTCAGCGGGCGACGCCGCTTGCGCCCTCGTGCGGCGACTCAGAGAGCCGCCAGGTGAGCAACGCCGCTACCCGACCTTGGCCTGGCCCGTCAGCGCATAGCGAAGCATCAGCGCCGTCGGCATCAGCATGGCGAGCGCGCCGATGGGGCTGCCCTGGCCGGTCGCGTCGTGCAGGCTGCGCCACACGCCCGTGAGCGCCGCGGCGCCGAACGCGAGGCCGGCCACGCCCGCGAGCATGCGGCCCCCATAGCTTGGCGGCCTCGGCGGTCGCGGCGTCGGGACCTTCTCCAGCTTGATCGGCTCGGGCAGGCGCCAGGACATGCGCTTTCTTTCTGCGTCGCGTCCCCGGCGGTCGCAACCGAATTGTTGCCGCGCACGGCGTCGTGCTGCCGCTCCCGTCCTCGATTCCGAGGAGGCGCGGCACTACCCTCCCTCTCGTGGATTCACGCACCGCAGCAGCGCTCGCTCGTTACGAAGGGCTCGAGGGCGCGAGCGTCGCGTCGCTCGGTCACGGGCTGATCAACGACACCTATCGCGTCGAGTCGGCGCGCGGCACGTTCGTTCTCCAGCGGGTGAACCCGATCTTCGGCGCCGCGGTGCACGACAACATTCAAGCCTGTACCGCGGGGCTCGCGCGCGCGGGCGTCGCGACCCCGGAGCTCGTGCGGGCGCGCGACGGGGCCCTCGCGGTCACGCTCGAAGACGGGGCGGTATTTCGCGTGCTGACGTTCGTCGCGGGCGCGAGCTTCGATGTCGCCGAGAGCCTCGAGCAGGTGCGCTCCGCCGCGGCGCTCATCGGTCGCTTTCACGCGGCGCTCGCCCGGAGCGCGCACTGCTTCACCGTGTCGCGCGTCGGCGTCCACGACACGGCCCGCCACATGGCGCGGCTCGACGAAGCCCTCACGACCCGCGGCGAGCATCGCCTCTCTCAGCGCGTTCGCCCGCTCGGCGAAGAAGTGCTGGCGGAGTTTGCCGCGCTGTCGCCGCTCGGCTCGCGCGAGCCCGTCATCGGTCACGGCGATCTCAAGCTCAACAACGTACTCTTCGCCGGCACCGAGCCCGGGGAGCGCGACCGCGCCGTGTGCCTCGTCGATCTCGACACCGTGGGACCGATCGCGCTCGGCCACGAGCTCGGCGACATGTGGCGCTCGTGGTGCAACCCGCTTGGCGAGGATGCGGAACAGGGCGCCTTCGAGCTGCCCATCTTCGAGGCGAGCCTCCATGGCTACGTCGCGGGGCGCGGCGCGCCGTTCAGCGACCACGAGCGCGAGGCCTTGCTCGTCGGCGTCGAGCACATCGCCCTCGAGCTCGCCGCGCGATTTCTCGCCGACGCGCTCTTCGAGAGTTACTTCGGCTTCGACAGCGAGCGCTATGCGACGCGCGGGGAGCACAACCTCGTGCGTGGCCGCGGACAGCTCGCTCTCTACCGCGCGACGGTCGCCTGTCGTGAAGAGCGCGCCCGGCTGCTCGCACAGGTGCCCTAGGATTTCCCACGTGCCCTAGAACTTGGTGCCGGTCCAGGCTTCGCTGTTTTCCCAGAGCTGCCGCGCGAGCTCCGCGTCGCGGGCGAGCCGGCTCGGGGTCTTCTCGCGGCACTCGTCGTAGTACTTGCCGGTCTCGCTCGCGAGCGCCTCGGCCGTCGCGCAGTAGACGCTCGTCTTGGCACCCTCCTCGTTCGAGATCATGAAGAGCTTGGCCAGGTGGCGAAACGGCCAGGGGATCCGGCGCCACACGTCGGAGGCGACGACGCCAGGATGAAGCGAGTGTGCGGTGACGTTCGTGCCCTCGAGCTTGCGCGCGAGCTCCGCGCTGAAGAGGACGTTGGCGAGCTTCGAGATCTCGTACTCGTGCAGGCCGACGACGGTCGCCGTAGGCGCGCGCACGGCGTCGAAATCGATGCCGCGCGCCTTGTAGTGGGCCCCGCTCGCCACGGTGACGACGCGCGCCGGGGCCGACTTCACGAGCCGCTCTTTCAAGAGCAGCGTGAGCAGAAAATGTCCGAGGTGGTTCGTGCCGAACTGCATCTCGAAGCCGTCCGCCGTCGCGCCTTGATGCCCGGCGACGCCGGCGTTGTTCACGAGCACGTGCAGCGGCTCACCCGTCGCGAGGAACGTCTCGGCCGCGGCCCGCACCGACGCGAAGCTCCCGAGGTCGAGCTTCAGAAACGCGGCGCGACCCTCGCCGTGCTCGGCGCACAGGGCACGGACGATCGGCATCGTGCGCTCCTCCGAGCGGCCCGCGAGCCACACCTTCGCGCCAAGCTTGCAGAGCTCGACCGCCGTGACACGGCCAATCCCGGTGTTCGCCCCGGTGACGAGGCAGGTGAACCCTTCGCGAGAATCGTTCGGCATCGCTTCCTATCCCTCGTCGCGTCGTTCCGTCGCCGCCGCAACCTCTCGTCGCGTCGTTCGGTCGGCGGGGCGTCTGCTGCGCGCCGCCGCTAGCCCTCGCCCTCGGCCTCGGTCGGCTGCGTGATCTCGAAGCGCGGCGCGGACGGTGGCGCGTCGTCGCTCGCGAGTCCGATGTCGTCCGCGTCGACGAACTCACCGTCCTCGAGCAGATCCGCGGCGCGCGCACCCGAAGCGTGCACCGTCGCGTCGAACCCGACGGCTGCTGCCCCACCGTGCGACGCGTTCGCATGCGGCGCTGGCGCGTGAGCCGGATGCGCGTGAGCCGCCTGCGCGGGTGCGACCTGGCCTGGGTAGTACGCCGCCTGAAGCTGGGCCGCCTGAAGCTGGGCTGCGTAGGCCTGCTCGGCTTGCAGCTGCGCGGCGTACGCATGTGCCGCGTGGAGCTGCGCGGCATATTGAGCGGCCTGGTGCGCTGCATATTGCGCCGCTTGTTGTGCTGCGTAGTGAGCCGCTTGCTGTGCCGCTTGCTGCGCTGCCTGCTGGTGGGCCGCGTATTGGGCGGCGTAGTGGGCTGCCGTCTGGGCCGCCTGCTGCACTGCAAGCTGGGCCGCGCTCTGGGCCGCGCTCTGGGCCGCGTGCTGGGCCGCGTGCTGGGCCGCG
>SYFR01000545.1 GCA_005800325.1 Myxococcales bacterium
CGAACAGCTCGCTCTCGAGCAGCTGCGGCGAGATGGCGGCGCAGTTGAGCGCGACGAAGTGGCCGCTCTTCCGGTTCGAGTTGTCGTGCAGCGCCCGGGCGACGAGCTCCTTGCCGGTGCCACTCTCGCCGGTGATGAGGATCGAGGTCTCGCTCGGCGCCACGCGCTCGACGAGATCGTAGACGCGCCGCATCGCCGGGCTCTCGCCGATCAGGCGGCCGAAGCCGACGAGCCGCGTGCCCACGTCCTTGAGACGGCGCACCTCTTCGCGCAGGTTGTGATGCTCGAGCGCGCGGCGCACGCTGATGGCCAGCCCTTCGAGATCGATCGGCTTGCTGATGAAGTCGTAGGCACCGGCGCGAATGGCGCCCATCGCGGAGTCCATGCTGCCGAAGGCCGTGATCACGATGACCGGGACGTCCGGGCGAAGCTCGGCCGCGCGCTGGCAGATCGACAGGCCGCTCTCGCCGTCGAGCTTGAGGTCGGTGATGGTGACGGCGACGTCGAGCGCTCGCAAGATTTCGAACGCGTCGTTCGTCGAGGCCGCGGTCTTCACCACGTAGCCGCGGCTCGCGAGCGAGGTCTGCAAGAGATCGCGCATGTCGGTGTCGTCATCGACGACGAGGATGGTGTCGGTCATGGCGGTGGGCTCGCGTGGTGCGGATGAGATGGCGCTCACGCGCCGGCCGGAGTGGCCGGAGGGAGGCATGGGACGAAGATGGAGACCGCCGTCGTAGCGGCGTCGGGCGGCGAGAGCTCGAGGTAGCCGCGGAGATCGCGCAGCGCCGCTTGGCAGACGAAGAGCCCGAGCGCGAGATCCCCGCTGCCGTCGCTGGCACGCGGCATGCGCGTCGCGCTGAACGCACGCGAGAGCACCGAGCGCGCCTCCGCGCTGAGCCCGCTGCCCTGATCACACACGCGAAAGACCAGGTACCAATCCGGCGCGGCGTGGGGATCGCTCGGCGCCGCGACGAAGGTGCGCTCGACCTCGACCGTGACCGACGCTCCCGGGGGGCTCGCGCCCACGGCGTTCTCGACGAGCAACGTCAGGATCCCGAGCACGCGCTCGACGTCGAGCTCGATGGGCTCGCGGAGATCGCGCTCCGCCAGCGCCGCGGCGGCATCCGCACCGCGGAGCACGAGGCCGAACTCGGACGCTGGGCCGAGCGGAGTCGCGAGCTCGAAGGCGAGCTCAGCGAGCGCTCCTGGGGCGACGCGCGCCGTCGTGCGGCTCGAGCGCTTCGCCCCGCGGACGAGCGCGTGCAAGAGCTCGGTGATCTTGCGCGTCTGCTCGATGACGATCTTCGCGTTCGCGACCGCCCGCTCGTCCTCAGAGCTGGCCACGATCATCGACGCGCGGCCGCTGATCACGTTGAGCGGCGAGCCGAGCTCGTGCGCGAAGCCGGACGTGACCTGCGCCACGGCGCTCAGCCGGTCCCCGCGGCGCAGGCGCCACACGAGCCGCGCACGCTCGTTGCCATTGGCCGCGCACGCCCGCTCGATGAGCGTCGTCGATGATGCGCCCGATTGGGACGCACCGTGAGCGGCGGCATCGAAGCGGGTGGTCGAGGTAGCCATGGCGTGGCTCGCGCGAACGGTGGCACCACGAAAGCGTGGCGCCGGGGCCGCATCGCGCGCGGCCGCCGCTGCGGCACGTCCGCAGACCCCCAGAGATCACGTCACCCTAACGTGACGTCCCCTGAGCTTGCCACAAATAAGCACCGCTCCCGAGGGGAGAAGGGGCTGCCCGACTCGCCGCGCGGTGCCGACGTCGCGCGCTCGCCGTGCCGTGCTCGCCGCCGCGACCGACCGTGGCATGCCGGCTGCAAACATCCGCACTCAGGGCAACATGACAAACGTAGGCAGCGAGTCGCACGGCGAGACGCCGAGCTTCGAAGGGCATGTCGATCTCGTGCAGGTGGCTCGGGCCCTGGCGAGCGCGTTCGGGGATCGGGTGCCCTCCGGGTACCTCGAGGGCAAGACCGACCTCCGCGACACGCTCACGACGATGTGCGGCTGCTCGGAGCTGCGCGCGGAGGAGCTCGTCGATCTGCTCGAGCGCTACGGGTTCGTCGAGTTCGACGCCGACCCTGCCGATCCCGAGGGGGCCGACGAGGGCCACTGGTACATCTACGCGCTGTAGGGCTCGGGCACGCCGCTCTCGACACGCAGCGCCACGCTGAGTGGGCACGGCTCTTCGGCTCGCCGCTGCGAGCTCCGCTCGGGCCAACCGCCAAGCTGAATGGGCAGGCTGACTGGCCAAGAGTGAATTGACCGTAAGCCTGGCCGCGATAGGCTTCGCCCCATGCTCGCGCGTGTCGGCTCGGTCACAAGGACGGTTGCGGCGCTCTTGGCGGCGTTCGCTGCAGCGGCGTGCTCGGCCGCGGACAGCACCAGCGCTGCAGGTGGCGCAGGTGGCGCAGGTGGCGCAGGTGGCGCAGGTGGCGCAGGTGGCGCAGGTGGCGCGGGCGGCGTTGCCTTGGATGCCGCATCGACGACGAGTGCCGGCCCGACTGTCGGCAGCGGGGGCGGAGAGCCGTCGACCAACGAGTGCGACGGCGCCGGCGCGGAAGCAGAATGCTACGATGGCGACACGGCCAACGCCGGTGTCGGCGCGTGCGTCTACGGCAAGCGCGTGTGCGAGCAGAGCGGCGAATTCTTGGTCTGGGGGCCGTGCCTCGGCTCGGGGAAACCTACGAGCGAGACGTGCGGCGACGCCCTCGACAGCGACTGCGATGGCAAGAGCGACAACGGTTGCTTTGCGTGTGACGGCGTCTCGCCGGTCTTCGACGATCCCTTCCAAGACGGCTCCCTGAGGCTAAAAAAAGCGGACACCGCCGGCTTCGACTTCGGGCCCCACCAGCACTCGTGGATCTGCGCCCAAGAATCGGCCGGCATTCATCTCTGCAGCAACACGACGATTAAGTTGTCGGGCGGGAAACCCACGGTCATCGGGGGGCTCGGCCTCGTACCGTTCAACATCGGCTTCGTGACCGTGAAGATCGAGTCGGACTCGAGCGACCCGATCTGGGTAAACGTCGACAGCACCAAGGCCGTTGTTGCGCTCGAGTTCGACGCCCCGAACGCCTACGTCAGCGTGACCAACTACGGCACCAACGCCGTCTGGCTGGCGGGAACCGTGAAGCACTTCGACGTCGCCGTGCAGGAGCAACTCATCGTCAACAAGCCGATCGCATGTAGCGAACCGTCCAACAGCTTCAAGTACAAGGACTTCACTGGCAGTCTCGGCTGCGGCGGGACTTACACGGGCGGGTCCTCGCCGCCGCCGTTGTCACCACCGAGCGGCTGTCCCTAGAGCGCAGCACCGCGGCTCAGCACGCCGGCGCAGTACCGCCGCGTAGCACCGCGGCTCGGCAGCGCAGCAGGGCGGCTCAGTAACGCAGCAGGGCGGCTCAGTAACGCAGCAGGGCGGCTCAGCAGCGCAGCACGGCGGCTCAGCTCAGTAGCCCAGCTCAGTAACGCAGCAGGGCGCCGGTCTCCCCGCCGGGCTCGTGGCGACGCACCGCGATCTCGCCGCCGTTGCGGAGCGTGTGCAAGAGGGCGAGCTCGACGAGCTCGTCGTCGCCGGGGACCGGTCGCTCGTGCACGACGAGGCGGCGCGTCTCCGGCTCGAAGCGTCCCCAACGCTCGACGTCCGGCGCCACGAGCAACGACGTGATGCGCCCGTCGTACGCGGCCCGGAGGACGTCCTCGAGCTCGAGCGTCGCGCGTGCCACCGCCTCGGCATCCTCGAGCTCGTGTGAGCGGCCCTGAGCCCGCTCGTCGAAATACGCGTCGAGCGCATGCCACGCCCGCGTGCGGAGCTCGTGGAGCGACATGGTGTCGGGGTTGCCGATCACGGTGCCAACGACGCGGCCCTTGCGCAGCATGCCGCCGAGCATCGCGCCGACGTACCCGACGCCGGCCACGACGAGCAGCGGCTCCGCTTCGACGATGGCAGCGCTCACGGCGTCGCTGACGAGGCGCAGGTACCGCTCGGCGTTCTCCTTGCGAGCGTCGGTGCCGTAGCCCTGCCCGAAGCTCTTGACGACGTTGGCTGCGCTCCACGCCTTCCCGGCGCCGCGCTGCTTACCCGAGGCGGCACGCCCGTACGCGCCGCGCTGCTGCGAGGGGCCGCTGAAGAACTGTAGGGTGTGCGAATGCTCGTCCTCGGCGAGGGCGAGGAGACCCTGCGGCATCGCGTCGCTCGCCACTTCGAGGATCGCGTGGCGGGACACGCGGAAGAGGCGCGAGGACTTGAGGCTCACGGCCACGACGTACGCGGTCGCGTCCTCGTCGTACGCCGAGAGGAGCGGCCGCAGGAGGAAGCGCTCGCCGACGTACACGAGCTCGCCCGGGCTCAGTTCGAGATGCACGAGCTCGCGGCGCTCGCCCGACAGATAGATGGCGAGGCCGCGATCCTGGTGGAGCCAGAACGACTCATCCGTCACGAGCTCGCGCGCCGGCGCGAGCAGCAGATCGGCGCTCGGGCCCGACAGGCCGGCGTCGCACAAACCCTCCCGCGCGGTCGCAAGCAGCTTCACGAGCCGCACGCCGCCCGAGCGCGCGCCGCGCAGCGCGCGATGGGTCGGGAGGAGGATCGTGACGCAAGGCCCGTTCGTGACGCTCGCGAGCCCGCGCACGAGAGCCTTGTCCGCAAATTTGCAGTCCGAGAGTTTCACGCTGTGCTTCCCCTTTTTTCGCCGTTTTTACCCAGTTTTTGCGCAGTTTTTATGTGGCTTGCGCGCGCCGCGAGCCACACGCCGCGCACCGCGAGCCGCGAGCCGCGGCGCACGCTCCGGCTCGGCTCAATGCCCACGACCGAACGAGGCGACCCTCCCGTGTCGCGCGAGCGACGCGACGCTCCGCTCGACGCGGCGCTGCTCGGGCAAGAGGTGCTCGCGCAGCAGCCGGCAGAGCGGGCCACGAAGGCGCGCCGCCGCATGCGCCTGGCGGCGCGAGAGGACCTGCTCGGCCGCACGCAGCCGTGCGAGCGCCGCCCAGTCGCTCAACGCCAAGAGCGCGCGCTGCCAGGCGACTGCGACGTGCGCGCGCAGCCGCTCGGGCCACGTGAGCCGCGGCGCCTCGACTGCTGACGCGGCGAGCCAGCGCAGGTGCTGCTTGTGCGTCGCGGCGGCATCCTCGAGGACCGCGCACAACGCCGGGGCGATCGGCGCCATGGCCGAGACGCAGAGCTCGCAGCGCATGGCCGCGATCCGCTCCCGGCCGACGAGCTCGCGCACGAGCCGCTCCGCCCGGGCGCTTGGCCGCCCGTCGCCCGCGAGCCCCGTGCTCGTCGTCATCGTCAGGTCGCCCTCGTGTCGCGGCCATCGCCTCGCTGCCCCGTAAGCCCCGCGAGCTGTTGGCGCCGCAGCTCCCAGGCGCTGCAACGGCGGTGCCGTACAGGCGAAGACGAGTTCCCGATCGCCACGCTGCGGCCGGGACCACGGCACGCATCACGACGGGGCGCATCACGTTTGCGCGAGGACAAGCCGCGGCCGTGCCGGTATAGTGGCGCGGCATCGTGCTTGCCGCCCGCTCGCTCGCTCCCGCCCTCGCGCTCTTCGTCGCGGCCGCGTGCGCCGCGGAGGACCTTCCGCAGCTGCCGGAGCTCGCCCCAGCGCCGAGCGTGATCCCGGCCGCGGTGACGGTGAAGCGCCTCACGCGCTCGCAGTACACGAGCACGATCCGCGAGCTCTTGGGAGAGGTGGCCGTGCCGATCGCCCTCGAGCCGGATGCCGAGGTCGACGGTTTCCTCGCGCTCGGCGGCGCGACCACCAGCATCTCGGCGCTGGGCGTCGAGCGGTACGAGAGCGCGGCCTACGACGTCGCGGCGCAAGCCCTCGACAACGACGCCATCCGCGCGCGCATCCTGCCGTGCGAGCCCGCGGACGCCACGCAGCCCGATCCGGCGTGCGCCGAGGAGGTCGTCCGCTCGTTCGGACTCCGCGCCTTTCGCCGTCCGCTCGGCGAGGAAGAGATCGCCCGCTACACGGACATCGCCGTGCTCGCGGCCGAGAAGCTCGGTAGCTTTCGCGACGGCGTCGAGTTCGCGCTCGCTGGGCTCCTGCAATCGCCGCACTTCTTGTTCCGCGTGGAGCTCGGCGAGCCCGATCCCGACGCGCCAGGTCGTCGGCGGTACTCGAGCTACGAGATGGCGAGCCGGCTCGCGTACTTTCTGTGGGGCACGACGCCGGACGACGCGCTGCTCGCGGCGGCGAGCAAGGGAGAGCTCGTCACCACGGCGGGCCTCGAGCGCGAGGCGGACCGCCTGCTCGCGTCGCCGCGCGCGCGGCTCGGGGTGCGCACCTTCTTCGAGGAGCGATTTGCGCTGCATCGGCTCGACGATCTCGTGAAGGACACGAGCGTGTTTCCTTCGATGAGCGCCGATCTCGGTCCCGACGCGCGCGAAGAGACGCTCGCCTCGCTCGAGGAGCTCGTCTTCGATCGCGACGAGCCGTACCCGAGCCTCATGACGCGGCGCCGCACGATCGTGAATCGGCGCCTCGCCTCGCTCTACGGCGTGCCGGCCTCGTCGCTCGACGGCTTCGCCCCCGTGACCCTCGCGGAAGACGGCCCCCGGCGCGGGCTCTTCGGACAGGCGAGCATCCTCGCGCTCTATTCGCACTCCACCGCGACCTCTTCGACCTTGCGCGGGAAGTTCATTCGCACGGCGCTGCTCTGCGCCACCATCCCCCCGCCGCCGGCCGACGTGGACACCTCGCTCCCCGAGCCGAGCGAGGTGATGCCCACGCTCCGCGATCGCATGGCCGAGCACGTCACGAACCCGGTGTGCGCCTCGTGCCACACCTTCCTCGATCCCATCGGCCTCGGGCTGGAGCAGTTCGACGGGCTCGGGCGCTTTCGCACGACCGAGCAGGGCGCGACCATCGACCCGACGGGAGAGCTCGACGGCGCTAAGTTTCAAGACGCGCGCGGGCTCGGCGAGGCCGTCGCTTCGCACCCTGATTTTGCCGGCTGCCTCACGCGGCATCTCTATCGCTATGCGACCGGCGTGCGCGAGCGCGACGGCGACGAACCGCTCATCGGCTGGCTCACCGAGCGCTTCGGCGCGAGCGGGCTGCGCATCAAGCCCCTCTTGCGCGAGATCGTTCTCTCCGAGGGGTTTCGCTTCGGCACGGAGGCCCCATGACACGCCGCGTACCCGAGCTCTCGCCGGGCCGGCCGCTCCATCGCCGCACCGTGCTGCGCGGGCTCCTCGGCGGCGCGGCCGTCGGCGTCGGACTGCCGCTCTTCGACCTGTTCGTTCACGACAACGGCCACGCCCTCGCCGACCACACCGGCTTTCCGAAGCGCTTCGGGTGGTGGTTCTTCGGCAACGGCATTCACGCGGAGAAGTGGACGCCGGCGGGCGACGGACCGACCTGGGAGCCATCGCCGCAGCTCCTGCCGCTCGCCGCGCTCAAGAGCGAGATCACGGTGCTGAGCGGGCTCAAGGTCTACCTGCCGAACACCGTCCCGCACGGCAGCGGCCCGGCGGGGATCCTCACCGGCGGTCCGCTCGGCAAGGTCGGCGACAGCTTCGACAACAGCACCTTCGGCGGCGCTACGCTCGATCAGATCATCGCGCAGACCATCGGCAACGACACGCGCTTTCGCTCGATCGAGGTCGCCGTCGAGCGCAGCCTCGACTCGCTCTCGTACTCCGGCCCCGGCCAGACCAACCCGCCCGAAGACAAGCCGTTCGCGCTCTATCAACGCATCTTCGGCGCCGGGTTCGTCGCCCCCGGCGATACGCCCATCCTCGATCCGAAGCTGGCCCTGCGTCGCAGCGTGCTCGACGCCATCTCGAGCGACTCGCTCGCCTTGAAGAAGCGGCTCGGGCAAGCCGACAAGATCCGGCTCGAGCAGCACTACGACAACATCCGCGCGCTCGAGAAACAGCTCAAGAAGCTCGAAGAAGATCCGCCGAACCTCGCGTCGTGCGGCCTCCCCGCCACGCCCGAGGCGGATTACCCCGACCTCGAGGGGCGCCCCCAGATGTCGGCGATCAGCCGCGTGATGAGCGACATGCTCGCGATGGCGCTCGCCTGCGATCAGACGCGCGTCGCTTCGGTCATGTTCAGCCGGCCGGTGAGCGGCGTCCTCTACCCTGGGGCGAGCGACTCGCACCACAAGCTCACGCACGACGAGCTGGGTCAGCAGCCGAAGGTGCACGCGATCATCCTGCAGATCATCGAGGAGCTCGCCTACTTCCTCGAGGCGCTGCGCAAGGTGCCCGAGGGCGACGCGACGCTGCTCGAGCACTCGGCGATCTTGTGCATGAGCGACTGCTCGTTCGGCAAATCGCACGCCATCGACAACTACCCGTTGCTGCTCGCGGGC
The DNA here is from genome assembly GCA_005800325.1 of Myxococcales bacterium. Lineage (GTDB taxonomy): Bacteria > Myxococcota_A > Polyangia > Polyangiales > Polyangiaceae > SYFR01. The sequence goes on from SYFR01000545.1 coordinate 8,347, forward strand.
GGCGCGGATGGCGCGCTCAAGAAGGGGATCCACTACAAGTCGCCGTCGGCGGAGAACGCGAGCCGCCTCGGCTTCACGCTGCTGCGCGCGATGGGCGTCCCGGTCACCGAGTTCGGCGCGGCCGAGGGGCTCGTCACCCAGGGCCTCGAGGACATCGAGGGATGAGCCGCGGCGCGTCGCTCGCGGTCGCGGTCGCGCTCGCGGGATGCGGCGGGGAGGCGAGCGTGGCGCTGTGCACCGACAGCGGACGAACCGAGGGCGTCGTTGTGACGTACGCCACGTTCGCGCGCCAGCTCGACGAGACGACCGCCGAGGGGCTCGACCTCGACGGCGTCGTGAGCGATGGCACGGGAGAAGTCGGCTGTTACAAGCCGGACTTCACCTCGCCCGAGGGCGCCAAGGGCGTCGACAACCAGCTCGCGACGCTCTTGCCGCTCGTCGAGGAGTTCGTCGGCACCGAGAACATCGACGCGCTGCTCGGCGCGGCCATCGAGAACGGCCAGCTGCTCATCGTGATGAACGTCCGCGGCATCGACGACCCGACGAACGACGCCTGCGTGGACGTCGCCTTCGGCGCGGGCCAGGGCATGCCGCTGCTCGACGCGAACGGCGTCTACGAAAAGTACCAATCGTTCACCTGGAACGTCCCGGAAGATCCGGTGAGCGTCGTGCGCAATGGGCGCATCGAGGACGGCGTCCTCACCGTGGGCCCCGGCAAGCTGGTGCTGCCCGTGCGCATCCTCGACGCGAACTTCGCGCTCGAGCTGTCGCACGCTCACGTGCGGGCCGAGGTCACGCTCGACGAGGGCGGCGGCATCGCGCTCTCCGGCATCGCCGGCGGCGGCCTCGACGTCGAGGCCTTCGGAGAGATCGTCAACGGCCTCAACATCGGCGACGACGTGAAGGGCGCGGTCGTGCCGCTGGTCAAGGGCAAGGCCGATCTCGCGATGGATGCGGACGGCTACTGCCATGAGATCTCGGCGGCGCTGCGGCTCGAGTCGACGCCCGCGTTCGTGCTCGAGTGACCCGACTCGCGCGCGAGAGAGACTTCCGTCGCGCTGCTTGACGGCGGGCGCGAACGAACGTCTGCTTTCGGGATGAGCCGCAACTCGAGCGCCGCGTGGCCCGTTCGGGTCGCGCCGCTCGGCCGGTCGGATGCCGGTAGCGCGCTCTACTGCGTCGACAAAGGGCAGCTCTACGCCACGGTGTTCGTGAAGGCGTGCTTCGCCCTCGTCCCGAACGGGGTGATGACCGAGTGCGACGTGACGCCGCTACGCACGCGCGACGAGCACGTCGACGGGGATCCCTTGTGCAGTCTCGCCGGGGCCGCCGAGAACGCGCCTCACATGCCGAGCGCGGGGGTCGTCGTCGTCGGCCATGCGTACGCGCCGACGGGCAGCGCGACCAGCATGGTGCGGCTCACGGTCGCGCGCGACGGCGTGCAGCTCATCGGCAAATCGCTCAAGATCGTCGGGCCTCGCGGCAAGGACGGCGAGCCGGCGGCGTTCGCGCGGCTGCCGCTCTCGTACGAGCTCGCGCTCGGCGGCGTCGGCTTTGCGGACAACCCGCTCGGCGTCGGCGCGGGCCAGAGCAAGGGCAGCCCGCAGCTCTTGGATCCCGAAGCGCCGGACACCAAGGTGGCGGCGCTCGGGCCCATTCCGTCGAACTTCGTCGCGCGTCGCAAGCTCCGAGGCAGCCTCAAGCCGAAGCACATCGAGCGCGGGATCGCCCATTATCCCGGCGATTTCTCGTGGGACTACTTCCAGGCGGCGCCCCGGGACCAGCGCCTGGACTCGCTCCGCGGCGATGAGTGGCTCGAGCTCGTGGGTGTGCATCCGGAGCACGACGTCCTCCACACGCAGCTGCCGAGCGCGCGCGCGGTGTGCCGGATCCACAACCACGAAGAGGTCGGCGCCCCCGAGTCGGTGCCCCTGCGCGCGGACATGCTCGCGCTCGAGCCGGACGTCATGCGTTGCTCCGTGGTGTGGCGCGGCTCGTTTCCGGTCGCGAGCGAGCTCGCCGCCCAGCGGCTCATCGTGGTGGCCGGGGTGGAGCACCCGCTGCAGCCGCTCGCTTGGCCGGCGACGGCCGAGGAGCTCGAAGCGAGCGCGTCGCCGCCGCTCGACACCGCGTCGCTCGCGGGCGCGCGACCGGAGGACTTCCAGCTCACCGCGCGTCGCAGCGTCGCGATGCTCATGGACGACGACCCGATGCTTGGGGGCGCGAGCGTCGCGGCGTCAGGCGCGTGGTCGACGGCACCCCAACCGCGGTCATCTCAAGCCAGCGACCAAGCGGCCCAGCACGCGGCCCAGCACGCGGCCCAGCACGCGGCCCAGCACGCGGCCCAGCA
>SYFR01000546.1 GCA_005800325.1 Myxococcales bacterium
AGGCGTGCCTCCAAGGGGAGGTGTGCAGCAACAGCGTGTGCGGGCTCGTGTGCGGTGGCGGCGCGACGAAATGCGGCAACGCGTGCGTGAACACGGCGAGCGACGCGGCGAACTGCGGGGTGTGCGGCAAGGCGTGCCTCCAAGGGGAGGTGTGCAGCAACAGCGTGTGCGGGCTCGTGTGCGGTGGCGGCGCGACGAAATGCGGCAACGCGTGCGTGAGCATCGCGACCGACGAGGCCAACTGCGGGCTGTGCGGCAAGACGTGCCTTCAGGGCGAGGTGTGCACGAGCGGCGTGTGTATCGCGCCCTGCGGCAGCGGTCTCACGAAGTGCGGCAACTTGTGCGTCGACACGATGAGCGACAAGGCGCACTGCGGCGGCTGCAACCTCGCCTGCGCCGCGAACGAGTCCTGCGTCGCCGGCAAGTGCAGCGCGTGCACCGACCTGTCGAGCGTTGCGGCGCCGGTCAACCACGTCTCGTTCGGCTCGACCCACGGCGCATGGATGGCGGATCCGTTCGAGACGCTCGGCGCGGGCAAGCTCTGGTCAATCGACTTCTACCATAGCACGACGACCGTGCGGCGCTACGCGAGCCTGAGCGCCTTCATCGCGCAGAGCGCCGAGAACAGCTTCAACGCCGCGCCCACGCGCGAGGGCACCGGCCACGTCGTCTCCAAGGGCTTTCTCTATTACCCGGCAGAGAACACGAACACGATGGTCAAGCTCAACTTGTCCACCGGCGTCGTGGCCGCGCAAAAGACCCTACCGAACGCGGGCTTTCACAACAGTTACCATTACCAATGGGGCGGCTACAGCGACATCGACTTCGCCGTGGACGAGCAGGGCCTCTGGGTCATCTACGCGACCGCGGGCAACGCCGGCAACATCGTCGTGAGCAAGCTCGACGCCGACCTGAACATCCTCGCGACCTACAACACGGCCCGCAACAAGCCGAGCTCGGGCAACGCGTTCATGCTCTGCGGCAAGCTCTACGTGACCGCCTCCTACAGCAGCCAGAACACGACCATCGACTATCGCTACGACCCGGGCACCAACACGGCCACGAACCCCGCGATCGCGTTCACGAACCCGGGCGGGTACAACTCGCACATCGCCTACAACCATAAGGAAAAGAAGCTCTACTCTTGGGACAACGGGTTCCACCAGACGTACGCGCTGACCTTCAAGTGAGCGGGGCTTGTCCGCGCGCGGTGCGACGCGGCGCGCAGGTGCTTGACGACGGGCGGCGGGCGCAACTAAGGTGCGCGCGGCCGCCGCGTTTTTGCGCGAATTTGACCTGGCGCGCTTCTCGGGCAGGGGGATAGATTGAGTGTCGATGGGTCGCAGTCAGCGTCCTCGACGGCAGCGTCCTCGACGGCAGCTCGGTCGGTCTCGTGACCGACGCGTGCCTCGCCGTGGGGTGTCGATAGCGCTGACGCTCGCTACCCATCGCTGCGTTCGCCTCGCGACAGCTCGCGCGGCGAACGTGTCCGACAGTGAAGTCAGTCCGCGACACGGTTTCGCGCAAAGGAAGGGATCTCAGCATGAGCATCACCACCACGTTCCGTCACATGGCCGGTAGCGAAGCGGTAAAAACGTACGCGCTCGACAAGGTAGGCAAGCTGCAAAAATTTCTGCGCGCCGGCATGCGCGCCGACGTGACCTTCTCGGTCGACGGCAACGAGCACACGACCGAGGTGCGGATCGCGTCGGGCGCGATGCACCTCGTCGGCTCGGAGAAGTCCGAGGACATGTACGTCTCGATCGATCGAGTGGTCGACAAGCTCGAGAGCCAGATCCGCAGCGTGAACGGCGCGCGCGTCACGAAGAAGCGCGGCGGTATGACCGCGGGCGAGTTCGCGCAACAGCTCGGCGGGCGCGCTCGCGGCTAGCTTGGCGAATCAGAGATTCGCCACCAAAGTAAACCAGCGTTGGTGAGTCGATACGAGACGCCAGGCGGCGATTCGCTCGCCCTCGCCCGAACGGGGGGCGAGCGAATTTGTCAGCGAACTTCGGACTCACGGGACAAGCTCGCCGGACAGCGAGCCAGATTCCGCAGCGTGCTCGACGTCGCGCCACGGGAAAGACTTTGTGACCCTTCGCGCCGTCGGCTTCGAGGCAGCTTGAGCCGGCGGCGCGGGCCATTTAGGATTCGGGATAGTTCGGCGTGTCGGTGAAAGAGGCATTGAGCGTCGATCGCGTGAGCGTCGTCTCCGACGCCGGCGCCATCGCTGACAAGCCCGCGGCGCTCAGGGCCGCGAGCGAGCTCTTGGCGCGCGGGCTCAACGGGCGCAGCGCCCCGGCTAGCGAGATCTTGCGGGCGCTCCTCGAGCGCGAGGCCACGGCGTCGACCGGCGTCGGCGGCGGTGTCGCGGTGCCGCACGCCATGCTCGCTGCGGTGGATCGACAGATCGCGGCGCTGGTCGTCCTGTCGCGCCCCTTCCCGTTCGACTCCATCGACGGTGAGCCGGTGGCGATCGTGTTCGCGCTCGTGGGTCCACCGGGCGCCGCGGCGCAGCATCTCAAGGCGCTCGCGCGCATCGCACGCCTCTTGCGCGACGAGAGCTTCCGGAAGCGGCTGCGTCGCTCGGCCTCGAGCTCGGCGGCCTACGAGCTCATCTGCGAGCTCGACCGATGACCCACCGTCGCGCGCGCGTCGTCGTCGTGACCGGCCTCTCGGGGGCCGGTAAGAGCACGGCGCTCTTCGCCCTCTCGGACATCGGGTTCTATTGCGTCGACAACCTCCCGCCTTCGCTCGCGGCGAGCACGGTGAAGACCTGCGGCGAGAGCGGCATCGAGCGGGTGGCGCTCGGCGTCGACATTCGCGTCGGCGCGTTCCTCGATGTCGCGCCCGCGGCGCTCGCCGAGCTCTTGCAGATCGCGAGCGAGGTGACGGTGCTCTACCTCGACGCGAGCGACGACGCCCTCGTGCGGCGCTTCAGCGAGACGCGCCGCCCGCATCCGGTGCTCAAGCAGCCGGGCGGCGACGCCGAGCCGCTCGCGGTCGTCGACGGCATCCGCCTCGAGCGAAGCCGGCTCGCGGCGATCCGGGCCGAAGCCACGCTGGTCGTCGACACCGGCGGCATGAGCGTGCACGAGCTGAGGCGGCACGTCATCGAGCTCTTCTCGCCGCGCGAGGGCGAGAAGCCGAAGATGCTCGTGCGCGTCGTCTCGTTCGGCTTCAAGCACGGGATCCCGCTCGACGCCGACCTCGTCTTCGACGTGCGCTTTCTCGACAACCCGCACTTCATCCCGGAGCTGCGCGATCACCGCGGCGACGAGGCCATCGTTCGCGAGTTCGTGCTCGCGTCGCACGGATGCCGAGAGCTGCTCGAGCACATCGAGCGGCTGCTCGCGTTCAGCCTTCCGCGCTACCAAGCCGAGGGAAAGAGCTACCTCACGGTGGCCATCGGATGCACCGGCGGCCAGCACCGATCGGTGGCGGCGGCGGGCGAGCTCGCGCGCACCTTGGCGTAGGCGAGCGGCCGGCGCGTCGGCATCGTGCACCGCGATCTCACGCGCGCGGGTGTGGTGACAGCCGTGCCGGCGGAGCCGCGCCGAAGGCTGTGGTCGGCGCCGCCTGCCAGCGAGCCGCCGATCTCGGAGCCGCAGCCGGTCGCGCGGGCGAAGAAGCCATGAGCGCCGAGGCCAAGGCGACGTTCGCGATCGTGAACGAGCGTGGCCTGCATGCGCGCGCGGCGGCGAAGCTCGTGCGGCTCGCCGGGGGCTTTCCGTGCGACATCACGCTCTCGAGCCCGGATGAGGCGGGCGTGAGCGCGAAGAGCGTCATCGGCGTCTTGCTCTTGTGCGGCTCGAAGGGCACCGAGATCGAGGTCGTCGCGCGCGGGGGGCTCGCGCACGAGGCCGTCGCGGCGATCGGCGCCTTGATCCGCGACCGCTTCGGAGAGGACGCGTGAGCGACCGAGCGAACCCTCCCGCGCGGCGGCTCTTCAAGGGGATCGCCGCGGCCCCCGGAGTCGTCGTCGGTGCGGCCCTCGTCCTCGATCGCCACGAGCGGCGCGTGGTGCGTCGGCGGATCCTCGAACACGAGGTCGACCACGAGCTCGAGCGCTTCGCCGCTGCGGTCGCCAAGGTGAGCGCGGGGTTTCGTGCGCTCGGGCTGCGCGTCGCGGAGGCCGGGCCCGAGGCGTCGCTCCTCGAGGCGTACGCGCTCATGGCCGAGGACGACCTCCTGCGCCGCGAGGTCGAGCGGCACATCGTGCACGAGCGACGGTCGGCTTCGTTCGCATTGGTGCTCGCGGTTCGCAGCATCGCGCGGGGGCTCGGCGATGCGCGCGATCCGTACCTTCGGGAGCGCAGCCATGACGTTGGATTCATCGGCGAGGAGCTGCGTCGCGCGCTCACTCTGAGCGAGGCCGAGGTCCCGCTCGCGCTCGAGTCGCCGACCATCGTCGTCGGGTACGAGCTCTCGCCCGCGGACGCGCTGCGTCTCGGCTCATCGAACGTGCTCGCGTTCGTCACCGAGGTCGGCTCGCGCACGAGCCACACGGCGATCTTGGCGAGGGCCCTCGCGGTGCCGTGCGTCGTCGGGCTTGTCGACGCGCTCGAGGCCATCGAGAGCGGCAGCGTGCTGTGCGTCGATGGCGCGCGCGGCACGGTCGTCGTTCACCCCACGGCAGACGACCGCGCGGACGCCGCACGTCGCGTCGCGCGGCAAGAGGCGCTGCGGGCGCGCCTCGACGAGGGGCGTGAGCGTCCGACGCGGACGAGCTGCGGCGTGCGCGTGCGCCTGCTCGCGAACCTCGAGCTGCCGAGCCAAGTGGAGGTGGCGAAGGGTCACGGCGCGGAGGGCGTCGGCCTCTTTCGCACGGAGTTTCTCTACCTCGATCGCACCACGTCGCCGAGCGAAGAGGAGCAGCACCAAGCCTTCGTGCGCGTCGCCCAGGCGCTGCCTTCACGCCCTGTGACGCTGCGCACCTTCGACCTCGGCGGCGACAAGCTCGCCAGCGCCGTCGCGACCCCGCGCGAAGCGAACCCTCTCCTCGGCACGCGCGCGGTGCGCCTTCAGCTCCGCGAGCCCGACCTCTTGCTGACGCAGCTGCGCGCCGTGGCCCGGGCGTCCTTCGACGCCAACCTGAGGGTCATGGTGCCGCTCGTCTCCAGCGTGGACGAGCTCGCGCAGGTTCGCGTCCTCTTCGAGCGGGCGAGGGCCGAGATCACGCTCGAAGCGGGGCGGCCCGTCCCGCATGTTCCGCTCGGCGCGATGATCGAGGTGCCGGCCGCGGCGCTGCTCGCGCGGGAGTTCGCGAGGGAAGCGGAGTTCTTGAGCATCGGCACGAACGATCTCGCCCAGTACACGCTGGCGGTCGATCGTTCGAGCCGCGCGCTCGCACACCTCGCCTCGCCGTATCACCCCGCGGTCTTGCGGCTCCTCGCGATGGTGATCGACGCCGGTCGCGCGCTCGATCGGCCCGTTTCCTTGTGCGGTGAGATCGCCAGCGAGCCGCTCGGTGCGCTCTTGCTCGTCGGGCTCGGCCTGCGCGAGCTGTCGATCGAGGCGGGCGCCATCCCGCTCGTAAAGGCGGCCATCGAGCGCGTGGCGTCGAGCGAGCTCGAGGACGTGGCTCGCGAGGCCGTCGCCTGCGGCAGCGCGAGTGAGGTCGAGCTGCTCCTCGGTCGGGTGCTCGCCCCGCGACTCGGAGACATCCTGCTCGCGTACGCCGCGAGCCCCGAGTCGCGTCCCGGCCTCCTCGCGCAGAAGCTCCCGAGCGCACCGCCGAAATAAGTGAGCGAGCGGGGCAGCTACCCGAGCACGAGGCGCGCGCTTTCGGCGACGTCGAGCACGGGGGGTGGGGCGATGATGCCGTGGGCTGCGAAGCGCCGTGCCGCCAGCGCCGCACGATCTCGACCGCGGGCGAGCTCGAACGAAGCGTGACGCGCGAGCAGCGCGAGCTCGAGGGCGCGGCCCAGCGTGAGCGCGACGCGACGCGCCTCTGCTTCGGTGTCGAGGAGGCTCTTCTGCGATGCGGCCGTGAGCCAGCCGGAAGCGGTGCGAAGCGCAGCTCTCGCGACGTCGCACAGCGACCCGAGCCGCGGCTCGCGGACCGCTTCGGTGACATGAAAGAGCTCGCGCTCGATGGCGTCGAGGGCGCCGTCTTTGCGGATGGCGCGCAGCAGATCGAGCGACAGCACGTTCGTCGTGCCCTCCCAGATCGGCAACACCTGCGCGTCGCGGTAGAGGCGCGGGATCCCGGTGTCCTCCACGTAGCCCGCGCCGCCGAAGCACTCGAGCACCTCGCTCATCACGGCCACCGCTTGCTTGGCGGTGACGAGCTTCGCGATGGGGGTGAGCGCGCGCAAGAGCTGGGAGTCGTCCGCGGTGGCCTCGCCCGACTCGACCGCGCCGAGCAGCTCGACCACGCGAAACGCTAGCGCGAAGGCGGCCTCGTGCTCGGCCGCGAGCCCGGCGAGGGTGTCGAGGTGCAGGGGCTTGTCGCTGAGGCGCGCGCCGAACTGCGAGCGGCGGCGCGCGTAGTCGGTCGCGAGGGCGATGCCGCGACGCATGGCGGCGACGGAGCACACCGCGTTCCAGGTGCGAGTGACGTTGAGCATCGGCGTGATGTTGCGTACGCCGTTCTGAAGTCCGGCGACCGGCGTCGCGAGCGCGCCGTCGAGCGTGAGCTCGGCCGTCGGCAGCTTGCGCGTCCCGAGCTTGTCCTTGAGACGATTCACGAGGACGCCGTTCTTGTTGCCGGCTTCGTCGTACGTCTCGACGTAGAAGAGCGTGAGGCCCGAGCCCCCCGGCCCACCCTCGGGCGTGCGCGCGAGCGTGAGCGCCATGTCCGAGGTCGCCGCCGAGGTGAACCACTTCGTGCCGTAGAGGCGGTGGGCCTGCGGCAGCGCGGCGTCGGGGGCGGGCCGCGCCTCGGTCTCGCTGAGGCCCACGTCCGAGCCTCCCGTGCGCTCCGTCATCCACTGGCCGCTCGTCCACGCGAGGCGTGGATCGCGGCTCGTGAGGCGCGTGACGGCACGCGCGATGAGCGCATCGTTCTTGTGCTCGACGAGCGTGCGCGCGGCGCCGTCGGTCATCGCGAGCGGGCACGAGTAGGTGTCCGTCGAGGGGTCGAACAGGTAGACGAGCGCGAACTGGTGGAGGCGACTATGGCGCCCGTGCCGGCGCTCGTACGGAATGGCGACGAGCCCGCGCTCGGCCGCGAGGGTGGCCGCGCGCCGCCACACGCGCGTGAGCTCGATGCGATCGACGCGGTTGCCCCACGCGTCCCACTGCACGAGCTCGGGCTCGGCCGCGCGGTCCTCCGCCTGCAGCTCGAAGAGCTCCCCGCCTGCGAGCGCGCCCATGTCCGCGAGCTCCGGAAGGACCTCGGAGAGGATCTCGCTCGGCAACGCGCGCGCAAGATGCGAGCGCAGCACGCGATCTTCTTCGTACTGGTTGCCAAGGCGCGGCGGGGCCTGAAAAAACGGCACTGCGACACCATAGTGGCTCCCCGATCTCGAATCGAGTGGCAGCGCTCGAGGCGCGCGGGTCCGTTGACTCGGCCGCGCGCGGCGACCATGGTCGCGACGTGGAACCGCGCATCCTGCTCGTCGGCGCTGGCGGCATCGGCGCTCCGGCCGCCTGGGCGCTCGCCGAAGCTGGCGTGCGCGCGCTCTCGATCATCGACGAGGACACGGTCGAGCTGTCGAACCTGCACCGGCAGATCTTGTTCGACGACCAGGACGTCGGCCGGCCGAAGCTCGAGGCCTTCGTGCGCGCGCTCGCGCTGCGATTTCCGGCGCTCGAGGTGACGGCGCTCGCGGGGCGTGCGCTGCCGGACAACGCGCTCGAGCTCTGCGCGCGCTCGGCGTGCGTCATCGACGCGACGGACAACTTCGCGACGCGGTTCCTGCTCGCCGATGCGGCGCGGCTCGCGGGCGTGCCCGTCGTCCACGCGGCCGCGGTGCGCTGGCACGCGACGGTGATGGCGGTCCTTCCCGGTGGGCGGCCCTGCTATCGCTGCTTGTTCGAGGATCTCCCGAGCGGCGCCGTCATCGACTGCGCGACCGCGGGCGTCGTCGGGCCGGTGTGCGGGATCGCGGGCGCGGTGGCGGCCGATCGGGCCCTCCGGCTGCTCGCGGGCGACCTCGGCGCGGCCGGCTCGATCGTCACCTACGACGGCCTCGGCGATCGACTGCGCGAGGTGCCCGTCGCCGCGCGCGCGGGCTGCGCGCTGTGCGGCGAGTCGGCAGAGATTGGCAGCATCGTCGTGGAGCGATATATGGGCGCTGCCTGCGAATCGACGTGAGAGGACACCCCATGCCTGCGACCGTACGAATCCCGACGCCGCTGCGCGTTCACACTGCCGGCAAAGACGAGGTGAGCGCGAGCGGCGCCACCGTCGCCGAGCTCATCGACGACCTCGAGAAGAACCACCCGGGGATCAAGGCGAAGCTCGTCGACGACCACGGCGTGCGCCGGTTCGTGAACATCTTCGTCGGCGACGAGGACATTCGGTTCCTCGACGGCACGGCGACCAAGGTGCCCGACGGCGTCGAAGTGTCGATCATCCCGGCGATCGCAGGAGGCTGAGCGCATCGGGCATGGCCGCGCTCGATCCAGAGAGTCTCGCGCGGTTTGCGCGGCAGCTCTCGCTCGGCGAGATCGGACGGGACGGCCAGGCGCGCATCCTCGCCGCGACGGCGACCGTCGCCGGAGTCGGTCTCGCTCACGAGGTGGCCGCGCGTTACGCCGAGCGCGCCGGGTTTCGCGGGCTCGAGGCGGGTGACCTCGCTGTCGGTGAGCTCGCGCCACTCGCCATCGTGAAGAACGACGCCGCCCGAGCGGTCCTCGCGGGTGCGCGCGCCGCGGTGCGGGCGCTCGCGCTCGCGCTCGCCCACGAGACATCCTCGATGGAGGCCGCGGACTCAGGAGCGACGAGCCGTCAGGCGAAGTTCTGCGAACCGAAGGAGGCGCGCTCGTGAGCGCCGACGAGAGCCCCTGGGCGAAGGGCGGGCTCCGCATCGCTAGGGCGGCGTTCGAGGCCGCGAAGGCCGACGCGGTGCGCGGCTATGCCGAAGACGCCGAGGCGTGCGGCTACCTGCGCGGGCCGGCGAGCGACGCGCTCTATGCGGACGAGGCCGTCCTGCTCGAGAACCTGGCGAGCAAGCTGCACCGCATCGATCCGGTCACCTACTTTCGCAGCGCGCGCACCTTCTTCGCCTTCAACGAAAAGAAGTTCGACGACGCGGTGCGCCGCTCCAAAGGCGAGGGGCGGCCCGTCAAGGTGCTCTACCACTCGCACCTCGACGCCGGCGCGTATTTCAGCCCGACGGACCGCGCCGTGATGAGCCTCGGCGAGCCACCCGCAGTCGAGGGCGGCGCCATTACGCTCGGGCCGGGGCCGAGCTACGCGCTCGCCTATCTCGTCCTGAGCGTGCGCGCCGCGGGCGTCGATGATGCGCGCCTCTTCGTTTGGGACGGCCGCGACTTCGCCCCGAGCGAGTTCACCGTCGAGCCATGAGGCGCATCGCCGCCGCGCTCTCCGCGCTCTCCGCGCTCCTCGTCATGTCGCTCGCGGGAGCGGCGCGCGCCGAGCTCGAGGACGACGCCGCGCGGCTCGTCCGGGGCTACGTCGCCGAGGGGGCGCGCGTGCGGCGCGTCGCGACCGTGTTCCTGAACCCGCGCGAGACGCGGCACCTTGCGATCATGCGCTCGCCGAGCTCGAAGGAGCCGTGCACCTCGATCGTCGCGCTCGGTGTGCGCGAGCTCGCGTTTCGCGCGGAGCTCCTGACCGCATCGTTGGCTCGGGGCTCCGGTGCGGCGGTGAAAGCGGTGCCGCTCGGTTCCGAGAGCCGCGCCGGCTTCGTGGTGCTCGCGCGCTGCGGCGACGGACCTTCGCCCGCGCCGCTTGCCGCCGAGATCGTCGTGACGATGGCCGGCACGCGCGGCGCGCTCGAGCTCTTCGTGGTCGAGCACGCCCATGGGACGAAGAGGCTCGACGAGCTCCTGCCCGAGCGCGCCGTCGGCCCGACGGCGGCGGCGCACGACGTCGGTGGGCCGCTCGCTGCGGCGGCGTTTCCCGGGCGCCTAAGCCGGGTGCGTGCGAGCGCGCAGCGCGATGGCGCGGTCGCGGTCGTCGCGGTCGAGACCCGGGCGAGCGCCGTGGGCAGCGGGGCCTTGCGCCTCAAGCTCACCGCGGGCTGCCATCGGCTGCACCTCCTCGCGGACGCGTCCGCTGCGCCCGAGCTGCGCTTCGACGTCGACGCGGAGGTGCGCCTCCTTGGCACGAGCGAGTCGCTGCGCGTCGATCGCGCGATCCTGCCGGACGCGCGCCTCGACTTCTGCCTGGGTGAGTCTGGCGCGGTCGATCTTGGCTACGTGGGCTCGGGTGGTCCCTTGCCGCTGACCATCGTGGATGCGCTCTGGCCGCTGCCGCGTGGGCTGCCCGAGCGGTGGCCCTCCGCGCTTCGCAGCGAAGTGGCGTGGGCCATGTTTCGACGCAGGGCACCGCAGGTCATCGAGCCTCCGGTGCTCGAGGTGCTCGGCGGGCACGGGGCGACGCGCGTGCCGCTCGAGCTCGAGCGCGGGGCCTGTTACCTCGCGGCCCTCGGACTCGACCGCCCGGGGAGCTCCGCGCGGCTCATGGTGAGGCTCGGAGAGCGCCAGCAACACGACGACGCCAGCCTCGAGGAGCGCGGCGCGGCGGTGGCGTTCTGCAGCGGCGGCGACGAGCGGGCGCGTGCCGAGATCGAGCTGCGCGGCGCGGGCGGCACCTTTCGGCTCGCGCTGTGGCGGCTCGGAACCTGACGGTGAGCGCACCATCGTGAACACCGTTCACCGCGCAAATTCCGGCGGATCTCGCGCTCAGGCGCTCGGGCTCGTGCGGCGCGCCGTGCTCTTCGGCGCGTGCCTCTCGCTCGCGTGCGCGCGTGTGCCCGAGCCCGCCGTCGTCCTCGGGAGCCTCGACGCGTCTCGCCTGCTCGCCGAGCTCGCGACCGTGGCGGCCGGCGCGGGGGCCGCGGCGCTGCTCCCCAAAGGCGCGCTCCTCGTCGCCGAAGGTGAGCAGCTCGGGAGCTTCGTCGCCGTGCCGGACGCTCAGTGCCTGCTCGCGGTCGCGCGCGGCGAAGGCGGCCTCCGCGACGTGGATCTCTTTGTCTTCGACGACGCCGGCGTCGAGCTCACCTCGGACCAGGGGCCGGCGCGCGTCTCGGCGGCGATGCTGTGTCCGCCGCACCCCCGTCGCGTCTACGTGGCCGCGCGTGCCATGGGCGGCACGGGCGTCCTCGCGCTCGGTGCGATGCGCGTCCCAGCCGAGCGAGCGTCCGAGGTCGCGCTGGCTACGGCGGCGCGCGGACTACCGGGCACCGACTCGGGCAAGCTCGATGCGTGGCCGGGCCTCGAGCGCACCGTTCGCGAACATCGGGAGGCCCTCGGTGCGAGCTTTCGCGACGTGCGACGTCTCGTGCTGCCGCTCGATCCGCACGCGGCGACGCGCCTCGGCGTGGAGCTCTCCGCGCGTCGCTGCCTCGACGTGCTCGCCGTGCCTAGCGAAGAGATCGACGCGCTCGAGCTCGTCGTGGAAGACGCCGACGGCCGCATCGTCGCGCGCAGCCGCTCCGCCGAGCGGGCCGCGAGCGCGGTCGTCTGCTCACGCGCGCACGCGCCGCTCAACGTCGCGCTCCGGCCGCGCGGGGGCGTCGGTCGCGTGGCAGTCGTCGTCGGCGAAGCTGACGAGGGCGCCGCCGTCGAGCTCGGCAACAAGACGTGGGTCGATGGACTCGAGCCGATGCTCGAGCTCGCCGCCGCCCGCGCGCGCCATCGTCTGCGCGTGGGCGACGCGTCGGGCCGAGCCGTCGAGCTCGCGGTCGAGGCCGTGGCCGAGCTCAGTGTGCCCCACGCGAGCGTGCTCGAGCTCGAGCCCGGCTGCACCCGCGTCGACGTCGTGGGCGGCGCGCCTCTCGGGAGCTTCGCAGCGACGGCCTGGTCCGCGGACGATCGGCTCCTCGCCGAGGGCGAGGGCGGGGAGATCGCGACGTTGTTCGCATGCCAGAAGGAGCGCGCGCCCGTGCGGCTCGAGGTCGTGGCCCGCGAGCGTCGCGGCCCTTACGCGATCGAGCTTCGGCACGAGTCGCTTCCGACGCCCGAGCTCGTCCAGAACCCGCTCGCCGCGGCACGCCTCTTGGCCCGCGTCGAGGCGGCGCTTGGACCCATCGCCGCGAGCCTGCCTTCCGTCGTGGCGCTCTCCCTCGGCGACGGCGCGCGACACACCCGCCCGTTCGTGCTCCCGAAGGGCGAGTGCGGCCAATGGCTCGTCGCGGCCGCGGGCGAGGACGCGCTCGTCCTCGAGGCGCGCGCGAATGACGGCACATCGCTCGGCGTGGCGCGCGGCGGTCGCGTCGTGTCCCTTCGCGCCTGCGCAGCGGAGGCGCCGCTCGAGGGCGTCGTCCTCGTGGCGAGCGGCGCGCCGGGCGGCACGCTGCTCCTTCACGAACTCCCGGCACGCGCGATGTGGCAAGCTCCGCGCGGGAGTCCCGAACCATGAAATACACCTCGCGCTTGGAAGTGCGCTTCGAGCTGCCGTCTGGCCTCGAGCTGCGCGTGTTTCACGTCAGCGGCCGCGAGCGGATCTCCGAGCCTTACTTTTTCGACGTGGAGTTCGTGCGCGCCGACGGAGGCGCCGCCAAGCCCTGCGAGCTCGCCGAGCCCGGCGTGCTCGTGTTCTCGCGCAACGGCGAGGACGTGCGCAAGATCTTTGGCGTCGTCGCCGAGCTCGAGCGGCGCCTCGTGTACGGCGATCATGGGCCGAGCTTCCGCGCGCGGCTCTGTCCGCGCATGAACTTTCTCAGCCTCGTCCAGAAGCAGGACGTCTATATGGAACAGTCCGTCGTCGACATCTTCAAGAGCACGCTGGCGATGTTCGGGATCGACGGGCCAGACGACGTCGACTTCGAGCGCTTTGCCGCCAAATACCCGGCGCGCGACTTCGTCGTTCAATATGCCGAGTCGGACTTGTCCTTCATTCGGCGCCTCGCCGAGCACGTCGGCATCAGCTTCTTCTTCGAGCACCGCCGCGGCTCCGATCGACTCGTCTTCACCGACGCGAACGTGGGTTTCCGTCACCACCGCAAGCCGACCACGCTGGTCGTCGCCACCGAGAGGGCGGACGAGGGCGGCGTCGTGTCGCTAAACGCCGTCGAGCGGATGACGAGCAGGCAGTTCGTCGTGTCGGACTACAACTACCGCACGCCGGACCTGGAGATCTCCGGGGCGTCCAAGGCGGCCTTCGGCACGGGCGGCGGAGTCGTCGCGTGGGGCGACCATCTCAAGACGCCGGAAGAGGCAGCTGCGCTCGCCAATATCCGCGCCGAAGAGAGCGCCGCGTGGCAGAGCGTCTACCGTGGCACGAGCCAGCTCGTCGAATTGGCGAGCGGAACGCACTACGCGCTCGAGGGAGCGGGCGTCGACGGCGTACGCGTCCTCATGGCCGAGGTCGAGCACGAGCTTCGGCAGCCGCTCGGCCTCCACGGCTCCGAGGCGGAGCCCGCGCGCTACGAGAACACGTTCGTGGCGACCGACGCGGCTCGGCCGTTCCGGCCGCAGCGGCTCACCAAGAAGCCCGTCATCGCCGGGCTCGTCACGGGGATCATCGCGGGGCGAGTGCCCGGCAAGGACGAGATCGCGGCGCCGATCGACGAGCACGGTCGCTACATCGTGCGCTTTCTCTTCGACACCGTCGCCGACGGCGAGCGCATGGCGTCTCGGCCCGTGCGCATGGCGCAGCCCTCCGTCGGGGCGGACTACGGCGTCCAGTTCCCGAACCACGCGGGCACCGAGGTGCTCATGGCGTTCGTCAACGGGGATCCGGACCGTCCGATCATCGTCGGCGCCGTCCACAATGCGCTCACGCCGGCGCACGTCACGACGGAGAGCGCCGTCGACAACGTGATCCGCACCGCGTCGGGGATCACGATGCGGTTCCGCGATCTCGCGTAGACCGCGTCATCTTCACAGGATCTTGGCCGACCCTATCCCCATAGGCGCCACCAGGGTCGAGGCTTGGCGACCTTGTCGAGGCTCGTGGCCGCCATCATGGGCAGCGCGTTGCTCCGCAGCGTGTTGATCGTGTCGTAAACCTTGGCCAGCTGCGCCTGCATCGCACTCTTCGCGGCCTCCGCCGCATCGATCGCCGCCAGGCGCGCTGCCTCCGCTGCCGCGACCGCGGCAGGACCGACGAGCGGCGCGACCTGGGCCTTGAGCGCGTCGATCTGCGCCTGGATCCCGGCGATCGCGGTCTCCATCGTCTTCGCCTGCGCGTTGAGCGCGGCTACTTGCGTCTCCAGCTGCGTGACCTTGGAGGCGAGCGTATCGATGGCGGTCTGCACCTTCGCTGGGCTCGGGACGGCCGTGCCGTCGATCTTCAAGACTCCACCGATGGTGACGGTTCCGTACAGCGTCATCGCATCGCCCTCGCAGAGGATGTTTTTCTTCCCGCCGGAGCCGAGAACGACCGATGTCTTTCCCGTGACGGTGACCTGCTCCTGCTCGAGCTTCACCGCACTCTTGTCCACGGTGAGCCCGAGCGACTTGCCGTCGAAGTCGAGCTCGAGCTTCGGGGCGGTGTCGTCGTAGGTCTCCGATTGCGGCGTCGCGGTTTTTGATTTGCCGAGCTGGAGCTTCTTCTCCCCGAGGTTGGCCATGGCCCCCGGGGTATTGAGCCAGATCGTCTTCGCCACGCTGACGTTGACCGTGTCCGTGGGCTTCTGAGCGCTCGTGGCGGCGGCCCCCGGCGCCCCCGCGCCGATCAGCAACGTCGGCCCGCGAAGCTCGAGGTTCCCGGTGTGCGCGGCGATTGTGACGGTCGCGGCCGCATGGAAATCGAGCGCCTTGGCCAGGCACTGAATCCCGGCGTTCGACAACATCCCAATCTCGTCCCGCGCCACCATGTGGATGGTCCCACTGCTGAACACGTTGAAGTCGCCTTTTTCCTCGGGGTCGTCTTTCGGGATCCCCATTTGGCCGCCGAGCCAGGTGTTGAACTTGTCATTGAGGTCGCTGATCAATTTCATCAAATGCTCGGGACCGGGGATGAATTTCTTGGGGTTCGGATCTCCGGCCTTGCCGCCCGCGATGAAGGTGATCGAGTGCCCGGCCCCGGTGATGGCCGCCGGCGAGGCGAGGGTGATCCCGCCGTCGCCGGCGAGGATGCCGACTCCGGGCGTGTCGGCCCGCGGCTCGAGGAAGGCCTTCAGCTCCTCGGCGACCTCGGAGATTTTTCCCATGACCTCGACGACCTGATCGACCATCTCGAAGACCGGGCGCGCGATCGCTTTAACCGTGTCGCCGCTGAGGAGCGAATCGAGGCTCTCGAGCGTGGTGTTGACGGAGTCCATCTTGTCGTAGTCGTCGCGCTCCTCGGGGCTCGAGCCTTCGCTCTGCGCCGGATCGGCGCCGAAGAAAACCGCGGCCACCGGGTTCTTGAGCTCGAGGTACGAGGCGCTTCCCGCGACGTTGTGGGTGACCTTCACGGTTTGGCTTCCGGCGTCTCCCTCGAGCGTCGCAACGAAATTGCCCTTGCCGGCGAGGGCGCCTTGGAGCTCTGCCGCGCTGATGGAATTGGCGCCGCCGGCAGCCGCGCCCGCGAGGCCGAGTTGCTTGTGCTCGGCCGACGCCGCCATCAGCGAAACCGTGGCGCCGACGCCTTTGTTGACGCTGGTGAGCGTCACGGTGAAGCCGCTCGCGGTCGCGGTCCAGTTGCCGGCGCTCTGGGCGTGGCCATTGAGCAAGGCCGCGAGGCTTGCGGCGCGCGTGACGGCGGAGGTCGCGTTCAGCGACGCGAGCTCGAGCGTCGCGGTCACCGACCCCACGGCGAGCGTGGCCGAGGCACCCGCCGGCGTGGAGAAGGTGAGATCGGCGAGCGCAGCGGCGCCCGCGCCGGTCGCCTCGAACAGGGCGCCGCCCTTGGTCAAGGTGTCACTCTCGAGCGTGAAGCCGGCCGGCCAGCCCGAGGGGTTCGCGTCCGAGCTCCATGCCCCTCGCGCTGCGTCGTATCGGACCCGTTGCCCATCGACTGTGACGGTGGCGTCGCCCGTGACCGTCACTTGGCAGCTCGTGAAGAGGCCGAGCAGCGTGAGCGTGCATGAGGCGGGCGTCTGGTAAGAAGAGAAGTCCGCGATCTGTGCCGTGCCGCCGTCGGCGTCCTTGATCGTCATTTCGGCGTTCGCAAACGCGCTGATGTCGTAAGGCTCGGCGGCGCTCGTCAGCTCGGCCGTCGTCGACTCTTCGTCCTCCGTGCCGCCCCAGGCGGTCCTGGCGAAGGCGGGATCGACCCGTTGCTTCTTGGCTTGTGCCCAGGCGTTGTCGTCTCCCTCATGGCCCCACTTCTTCCAGTCCTCGGGCTTCATGCCCCGCGCAAATTCGTTGAACGCCTTGACCGCGCCGGCCAGCTTGCGAATGCGAAAGAGGATCTCGTTGTCGAAGATGGCGGGGATGAGCGCTTGCAGCACGTCGGAGAAGCGCTTGAGCAAGATCCCCGCCTGAATCACCGTGGCGAGCGCCTTGCTCCACGGCATTACCATCGGCGCATTTTCCGCTCGAGCCATCCCGGTCGGCTCGTACGGATCGAAGCTCGTCAGAAACTCGTACTCGCTCGTGGTCCAATTGAGGGACATGCCCATCGCCGATAGGCAATCGGGCTTCCACTGCATGCCTTTGAGATACGAGTCACAGAGCGTCTGGGTATCGGCAGCTTCGTACCCAAGCCCGCCAAGCTGGGTCACGAGTTCTTTCAGCAGGCCGCTACCGGGGGGACCGGCGGGCTGCGTCGTGCCGGCGGCGGCGAACCATTGGTCTTGGTCGGGCTTGCCCTTTTGCTGGTGGTCAGTCCAATCTGGCCCGTAGAAGAGCGCCTTCACCGTCGAGCTGATCTTGTCGACCAGGTAGTGCTGATTGAGGTTGTTGTAGTCAATCCAGGTCGGGTCGTCCTTCGAGTAGGTGTCGTTCTTGAACGAGCCCTGGCCCGCGCCGGCGACGATGACGACCTTGTCGGTGGCCGCGAGCTTCGCCGCGCCGTCGCTCGCGAGCGTCATGTCCTCGGCCGCGAACTGATCGAGCGCGCCGTCCGACTGCACGTAGAGCGCGGCGGCCTGGGCGAGCATCGTCTTGCCGACGTCGAGGAACAGGTTGTCCTCCGCCTGAAGCGACAAGCCTGGGTAGCCGAACTCGCTGCCGCTCGTCGCGTCCGACTCGCCCATGTTGAGGCGCGTCGCGGGCTTGGGGACGACGATGGAGAACTGGGTCGGCGTATCGCACGTCGTGTCGGTCGGCATGCTCGCATCCTGGCGCGAGGTGGCGCCCCGCGACAAGGGGCGGCGCGAGCCGGTGTGCGTCGGCGTCGCCTCGCCTTGATCGCGCCGACCGCGGGATTCGAGGTGGCCGAAGCTCGGGCAGGGCCGCCGCTGCTAAACCAAGAGACCGAGGTCGCGCAGCCGGACGACGCCCCCGAGCACGCGCGGGGCGAGCGCCGCGCGGCGCTCCGTGCCGGCCGGCAGCCCATCGACCACGAGCGCCCCCGCGTCGATGCGATCGGCGAGGGCGTGCACGAGGGCCTGCCGGTCGCGCGTGCCATCGAGCAGCTGAGCGAGCGCTACCTCGAGCGCCTCGAGAGCTTCCGGCTCGTGGCGCGCGTTCGTCGCCACGGGGCCGCGCGACAGCTCGAGCCGCGCGAGCTCGAAGAGGCGCGGAGTCGATGAGAGCTCGCGGTGCACGGTCGGCGTCCAGTCGAGGAGCTCCACGTGATGCCGCCGCACGAGCGCGACGAGCGGCTCGAGCAGCTCCGCCGCGCTCGCCGGGGTCGCGGCGGTCTCGTCGTCGCTGACGCGCGCGAGCCGGAGCCGCTCGGTGGCTTCGCGGTGAAGCTCGGCGCCCGTGAGCCCGTGCGGATAGCGCTCGCCGAGCACCATGAGCGCGGCCTTCAACAGTGGGCGCTCCACCTCGATCACGACGCCGCCCGCCGTCACGAAAGCGATCGCCGTGCCAGGCTCGAGCCGCGGCGACTCCGTCTGGATGCCGAGCCGCGCGGCGAAGCGCCCCGATTCGCAGAGGTGCCGGTAGTCGCGCGTCGCGGCGATCGGCAGCCCGGACTTGCAGAGGAGGGTCGCGCGGAGCTGCCGGTAGCACAAGACATCGAGGCACTCTTCCGCCTCGATGCGGCCGAGGCCCTCGGCCATGAGCTCGGGCACGACGGTGAGTTCGAGCGCGCCGTCGGGGGTCGCCGGCAAGGTCTCGCACACGAGGTCGAGCTCGTGCTCCGCCGTGCGCGCCATGAAGTCGCCGAAGGCGAGCGGCTCGTTGTGCTCGGCGAGCATGTCCTCGGCGAGCGCGGCGTCGGCGCGTCCGCGCGCGAGCTCGAGCTCGAGCGCGAGCAGCGCCCGGTAGGGGTGGGAGCTGTGGACGTGGCGCGCGACCTTGGTCAGCCGGGCCCGCGCCGCGTAGAGCCCATCGGGCAGCAGGCGGCCATCGCTGTCGCGGTGCCCGACGGCACGCAGCATCGTCTGGCGCAGCGCGCCCCGAATCGACCAGCCCGGCAGCGTGTTGTAGCTCACGAGCGCGACGCCCGTCGGCGCGAGCGAGCGCGCGATCGTCGCGAGCAGCTTGGCCTGCTCGTCGCGGGCGAGCCACGAATAGCTCCCGTGGGCCACGACGAAATCGAACGCGCCCGGCTCGAGCTCGTGCTCGCCAGAGAACGTGACGTTGGCTAGCTCGCAGCGCGTGGCCGCGGCGCGCGCCAGGGCGAGGCGCGGCTCGTCATCGACGCCGGTGAAGCGCCCGAGCGGGAGCCGCTGTGCGAGCGGGAGCAGGTTGTCCCCTCCTCCGCAGCGAAGCTCGAGGTAGCGAAACTCTCCGAGCGCAGCCTTGCCGAGCCCATGCACGCTCGCCAGGGCGCGCAGCCGCGCGGGGTGTGTCGGGGCGATCGCCATGCGCGGGGTGGGGGCCATCGTCGTCCTCGTGGGTACTTGGTCAGTGGGTCGCGAGCTTCGAGCCAAGCGTGAGCGCCTGCTCGAGGCGCGCGCCGGCGAGCGTGGCCTTGCGCGTCTCGGCGCCGTAGAGGTTGGCCCCGCGCAGATCGGCGCCCGTGAGGTTGGCGCTCTCGAAGCTCGCCTCCATGAAGTTTGCCTTGAGCGCGCTCGCCCCGCGAAGATCGGCGTGGCGAAAGCGCGCGCTCTTGGCCGACGCGCGACTGAGGACGGCGTGGGCGAGGACGGCGTGCGCGAAGACGGAGTCGTCGAGCTTCGCGCCCTCGAAATGGCAGCGCGAAAGATCCGCCGCGGCGAAGCTCGAGTCGCTCGCGTCCGTCCCGGTGAACCTCGCGCCGGCGAGGACCGCGTCGTCGGCGCGCACGCGCAACATCGATGCGCCATCGAAGCACGCGCCCGCGGCCTCCGTGTCGTAGAGCTGCGCGTCATCGAGCTTCGCGCCGCGAAAGCTCGCGCGTTCGAGGCTCGCGCCCGCGAGGACGAGGCCCGTGGCCACTGCCCGGTCGAAGCGCGCGTCGTCGAAGACGCCCTCGGCGCCGTTCGTGTGCGCGAGGCTCGCGTCGCAGAACACTGCGCTCGCAGCATCGACGTCGGCGAGCGTCGCGAAGTCGAGCGTGGCGTGGCCGAAGTCGGCCGCCTCGAGGATCGCCTCGGCGAGGTTCGCGCTCGTCAGGTTCGCGCCGACGAAGCTGGCACCGACGGCCCGTGCCCGCGCGAGCTGGGCGCCGGTCAGATCCGCGCCGTCGAAGCGTGCGCCATGCACCACCGCGTCCACGAGGCGGATGCCGCAGAGCTTTCGTCCACGCAGATCGACTTCGCGCAGATCGCAGCCCGTGAAGTCGAAGCCCTCGAGCGGGGCGCCTGCGCCTATGACGAGCAGCGCCGCGTCGCGCGACAGCGCAGCCGGGGCCGTGGGCAACGCCGCCGACTTGGCCTTGCGGGCCCGCCGCTCGTGCGTGCGTGGCGCGTGGCGCGTGGCGCTCGGGTCCGGACCGATCGCTCGGGCTGCGGCACCGGAACGGCTCGCGGGACCTCCGTCGCTGGGAGCGCTCATCGTGGCGAGCGGGCTCGCGACCGGGCGCTCGCCGTGGAGCTTCGTGGCCTGCCGCGTGAAGCGGGCGCGCGCCTCCTCGAGGGAGCAAGGGGCGGCGAGCGGATCGCTCATGACGAAGAGTCGGTCGAGCTCCGGCGCGTGCTCCGCGGACACGTCGAGGTGCCCGCGCCACACGAGGTGCACGCGCATCGCGTCGGCGTCGAAGGCCACCGTGTCGAGCCGCATGGAGATTTCCTGAAACGCGCCGCCCATGGCGTCGCCGAGCCCGGTCGTTCGCAGCGCGAAGGCCCTCGCCCTCGTGCCGGCGAGCTGCCCTGTCACCACGGCGTGCTTCGGGTGGACGCCGCAGAGCTCGAAGCGCTCGTCGCCGCGCGGGTAGTCGATTTGCTGGCGGGCCGGCGCCGCGTTGAAGTAGCTCCAGTCGAAATCCGCCGGAAAATACGGCCATCGGTCGCGTAGCCAGGCCGCGTCGTAGCTGCCGAGCCGCCCGCTGCGTGCGGGCCACTCCCGCGGCACGGGCGCGAAGCACACGGGCGCGGGCGCGTCGCTCGTCTCGGTGATGAGGCGATGGGCGTCCTCGAGGTTCGGGAGCAGCACGCCCGCGGCGCCGCGGCCGACCGGGTTCGCTTTGCCGAGGCCCCCGAAGGCCCGCTCCCACGTGAGCGGCATGCGCTCGAACTGCGCGGGCGTGCTCATCGCTTCGCCCTCCCAGCGCCGATCGCCGATCGCCGCG
>SYFR01000547.1 GCA_005800325.1 Myxococcales bacterium
CTGGATAGAGCGTTGGCCTCCGAAGCCAAAGGTCGCGCGTTCGAATCGCGCCGGGCGCGCTGAAATCCTTAGCGAGCTGCCGTTCGAGGCGGTGCGTCCCGCGTGCGTCCCGGCGCCGAGCTGCACGCAAGCTAGCTCTCTCCGCGTGCGACCCGCTCGGAAGCGCCGAGCCAGCCCCTTTTCTCCCCGCTCACCCGCTGCCCCTGCCTCCGCCCGCTCCCCGCTGGCGATGCCCTCGACCGCTTCCGAGCACGGAGCACCGGCTACCCGAGCCCGAACCGGGGCCGATCCCCCGATGTCCACGGAACTGCTCCATCTTTAGATGCGCCGGCCCCAGGGCAGCGCGGGACCATCGTAGACGCCCGCGAGCGGATCCATTACGAGCGGACGAGCGCGCGGTTGAGCGCGCGGGGACCACGGCTCACCTTAGGTAATTCATTGAGGACGAAGTTGACGAACGTGCAGTTGGGTCGTGGGGCGATGCTCGCGGCGCTCGTCGCTGGCTCGATCGCGTGCAGCAATGGCGAGCCCGAGGTGAAGGTCGCTCCCACCGCCGAGAAGCTCGCGCCGGCAGCGCCGAAGAGCGTCGCGGCGAGCGCGTTCACGGTCACGAAGGTTGGCTCGAAGATCGACTTCACGATGGATGCGCCGCTCGAGACCATCCTCGGCAAGGTGCGAGACGCCGCGGGCGGCGAGCTTCAGATCGACACGGCGGATCTGACGAAGACGACCGGGCTCGTGTCCGTCGACATCAGCGGCCTCGAGCTCTTTCAGCGCACGCGCGAGAAAGAAGGCGAGGCGCTCGGCGCGGAGACCAAGCAGGACAAGCAGAACGAGCACGCCCGAGCATGGCTCGAGCTCGACGAGGGCGAGGGCGCCGACGAGGCGCGCAAGCAGCAGGTGCGCGTGAACCGAACCGTGCAGTTCTCGATCAAGTCCGTGAAGACCGACACCCCGGACGTCTCGAAGCTCACGGGGAACGAGCGGCGGGTGAGGGCCACGGTGACGGGCGAGTTCTTGCTGCACGGCCACAAGACCGAGAGAACCGCGGAGGTCGAGCTGACGTTCAAGATCGGCCCGGGCGGCAAGCCCATCGCGATCGCGCTCAAGACCACGAAGCCCTTCGCGGTCGGCCTCGCCGAGCACGACGTGCGCCCGCGCGACACGATCGGAAAGCTCTTGGCCAAGGGTCTCGACGCGCTGTCGCCGAAGGTAGCAAAGGACGCCATGGTCGCCATCGAGCTCAGCCTCGCCCCAGCGGCCGAGCGCGCGACGAAGGGCGCGGCGCCCTATCCCACGCCGTGACACGGTAACTTCGGCGCGCGCGCTCGCGTATGCTTCGCACGCAACGGCCCCAAGCCACACCCTTCGAGGATCGCGCGACGAGCTCCTCGATGAACCCCTCGACCCTCCTTCGACGAACCTCTCGATTGCTCGGAGTACGACCATGAAAATGAACCGCGCCACCATCGCCGCCACGCTCACCGCCGCCCTCGCAGGCTGCGCCGCCAGCGAGACCCCCGTGAACACGGCCGTGCCCGCAGAGGCGCCCACGACGGCGGCGGCTGCGGACGCAATCGCGGCAGAGCCGGCGGACAAACCCGCGAGCGCGACCAACGAAGGCGCGGCCCATAGTCACGCTGAGGGCAAGTGCGGCGGGCACGCTGAGGGCAAGTGCGGCGGGCACGCTGAGGGCAAGTGCGGCGCCGCCAAGCCAGCCGATGCGGCCGCCTCGGCGAGCGGTGCCGCCACGACCGCGAGCGCGGACGACACCAAGAAGGCGGAGGAAGCCAAGAAGGCCGCCGAAGCCAAGAAGGCCGCGGCGAAAGCGGCGCCGACCGGCGACGCGAAGAGCGCTCCCGCGAAGAGCACCGCGAAAAAGGCGGGCGCTGCCGGAAAATGCGGCGAGGGGACCTGCGGCTGACCGTGCCCGAGCCGCGGCCTGGCGAGCGCGGCGCCCTCGCGGTCGAGCCTGCCCATGATGCGTCGCGCGCAACGTCGCGCCCCGGCACGCGTGGCGCGCTCGGCGTAGGGCTCGGGCTCCGCTTCGACTTCCTCGACGAGGTCGTGACCCGCATAGAGCGCGGCGAGCTGTCACGCGACGACGTGGCGTTCTTCGAGGTCGCGCCCGAGAACTACATGCGGCGCGGCGGTTTCGTCCCGCGCGCGCTCGAGCGCATCGAGGAGCGCTTTCCGCTCCTGAGCCACGGGCTGCACATGTCGCTCGGTTCGCTCGAGCCGTTCGACGCGCGCTATTTCGCGTCGCTGCGCGGGTTCCTCGAGCGTCACGCGTTCGCGTTTCACAGCGACCACTTGTGCTTCTCGGGAGCGCGGGGGCGGGCGCTGCACGAGCTCTTCCCCCTGCCGCAGACCGAGGCGGCCGCGCTGCATGCCGCCGCGCGGGTGCGCGAGGCGCGAGACCGGCTCGAGCTCCCGATCGCGATCGAGAACATCAGCTATTACCTCGTGCTCGGCGCGCCAGAGCTCGAAGAGAGCGAGCTTGTGTCGGCGGTGCTCGAGGAGGCCGACTGCGGGCTGCTCCTCGACGTGAACAACGTCTACGTGAACAGCAAAAACCACGGATTTTCCGCGAGCGAATACATCGCGCGGCTCGACGCCGGTCGCGTTTGGCAGCTGCACGTCGCCGGGCACGAGCACCGCGCGGCCGACGGGCTCATCGTCGACACGCATGGCGCGGACGTCATCGCTCCGGTCTACGAGCTCTTGCGGCAAGCGGTCGCGCGCACCGGTCCCGTGCCCGTCGTGCTCGAGCGCGACAGCGCGGTGCCCGACCTCGATACGCTGCTCGCGGAGCGTCGCCGCCTGCAAGCCTGCTACGAGCTGGGGCTCGCCGACTGGCGCGCGCGACACGATCCGGTGGCTGCGCTCGGCACGCGCGACGCCGCCGACGGGAACGCGGGCGACGCGAACCGCGAGCTGAGGCCCGTTCATGGCGCGTGAGCTCGAAGCCACCGAGCGGGCGCGACTGCTGGCACTCGAGACGTGGCTCTGCGATCAGGCGAGCGACCGAGCCGGTGGAGCGACCGCCAGCGCAAGGGACACCGCCAGCAACACCGCCAACGACAGCAACAGCAACAGCATCAACGACAGGAACGGCAACAGCAACA
>SYFR01000548.1 GCA_005800325.1 Myxococcales bacterium
CGCCTCGCACCGCGTGGCCCCTCGCCAGGTGGCGCGCGACGGTCACGCGCCCTTCTCGGCCTTCGAGAGCACGCGGTCGATGAGGCCATACTCTTTCGCCTCTGCCGCGCTCAGGTAAAAGTCGCGCTCGATGTCGGCGGAGATCCGCTCGCGCTTCTGCTCGGTCGCCGTCGCGAGCATGTCGGTCAGGGTCTCCTTGACCTTCTTGATCTCGCGCGCCTGGATCTCGATGTCCGTGGCCTGCCCGCGCGCGCCGCCGAGCGGCTGATGGATCATGATGCGCGCGTGCGGGAGTGCGAAGCGCTGCCCCTTCTTGCCGACCGCGAGCAGGACCGCTCCCATCGACGAGGCCTGGCCGATGCACATCGTCGAGACCGGGCACCGCACGTAGTTCATGGTGTCGACGATCGCGAGCCCGGCCGTGACGACGCCGCCGGGGCTGTTGATGTACATCTGCACCTCTTTGTCCGGATCCTCGCTCTCGAGGAACAAGAACTGCGCGACGACGGCGTTGGCGACGAAATCGTCGATCTCGGTCCCGAGGAACACGATGCGGTCCTTGAGGAGGCGGCTGTAGATGTCCCACTCACGCTCGCCGCGGTGGGTCGTCTCGGTGATGCGCGGCAGGTAGTACGCCGCGCGCTCTCGCTCGTGCGCCAGGTACGGGCTCGCGCTCTCGATGGCGCTCATGATCTGGTTGCGGTTCATCGACACTCCGTTCGTTTTCGTGCGCGGCTGCGGTGGCGCGGCTGCGGTGGCGCGGCTGCGGTGGCTCGGCTGGGTGGCTCGGCTGGGTGGCTCGGCTGGGTGGCTCGGCTGGGTGGCTGGCGGGTCGCGGTTTTCCGTCACGACGCGGTCGTGATCTGAGCGCGCTCCTCGATCAAGGTGAGCACCTTGTCCTCGAGGATCATGCCGATCAGCATCTGTCGCTTGCTGGCGTCGCGGTACTCGGCCTTGATGCGCGCGACGTTCTTGCCGCTCTGCTCGGCGAGCTCGGCGTAGCCCTTCTCGATGTCCTCTTCGGTCACCTTGAGGGCGTTCGCCTTCGCGATCTCGGCCATCAAGAGCCCGGCGCGAACCTTCATTTCGGAGTCGAGCCGCAAGTGGGCCATCGACTCCGCGGTCGCGCGATACTTCTGGCCCATCGTCTGCGACATCATCTGCATCTCGCGCTCGGTCATCTTCGACTGTTGCTCGACGAGCGACGGCGGCACCGGCACGAGGTTCTTCTGGCACAGCTGGACGACGAGCTGCTTGGCCACCTCTTCTTCGGCCTTCTGCTCTTCGGCCTTCGTGAGCCGCGCGCGGACCGAAGCCTCGAGCGCCGCGAAGCTCTCCTCGCCGGCGTCCTTCGCGAGCTCGTCGTCGAGCGCGGGCAGGATGCGCTCCTTCAGCTCCTCGAGCTTGATGCCGATCTGCACGGACGTGCCGCGGAGCTGGGCAGCGTGATGGCTGGCCGGAAACTCGACCGTCACCGTCTTCTCTTCGCCCGCGCCGAGGCCGACGATGGCCGCCTCGATCTCGCTCATCACCTTGCCCTCGCCCACCTCGGTCTCGACGTCCTCGTGCCGCTCGTTGCCGTCGATGGTGAAGGTGAGGCACAGGTGCGCGGTGTCGCCGCGCTGCGCGGTGCGGCCCTCGATCGGCTGCAGGGTCGAGTGCTCGCGCCGGACCTTCTCGAGCTCGGCGGAGAGCGCCGCGTCGGCCACGGCGATCGCGGGGCGCGTCGCCTCGAGCCCTTCCCAAGTCACGGCCTCGATCTCGGGTCGGATCTCGAAGCGCGCCTTGAAGGCGAACTCTTCTTTCGCGCGAAGCTCGGCGGGCTCGACGGCGGGCTGGGTCAGCGGCTGGAGATTCTTCTCCGTGAGCGCCTGCTGCAGCGTGCTGTCCATCAAACGGCGCGCCACGTCTGCGCGAACGGCGGCACCGTAGAGGCGAATGACGACGTCGCGCGGAGCCTTGCCCCGACGAAACCCGCTGACGCGCGCTGTCTTCTGCAGGGTCTCGTAGGCGCCCTCGACCTCGTGCGTGACCTTGTCGGCGGGCACGCGGATCTTCATCTCCGCGAGCACCGGGGAGAGCTTCTCGAATTGAACTTCCATGGCTTGACCGGACGACGCACTTGCCATGCGGCGAGGTGCGGGTCAAGCCGGGATCGCGCATCCGCGCCTAGGCGAGCGCACAAAGAAAAACCCCCGCTGGAGAGGCGATCCAGCAGGGGGGCAAGTCCCGGGAGAGGGACTCGAAGCTCGGGGCCGACGCGCGGCGCGGGCTCACGTCCGCTTAGCCGCGCGCGCCGTGGGCGCCATCAATCGTCGTCGTCTTCGTCGAGCGGATCCTTGTCGAAGTCGAACTCGGCCTCGAACGGGGCGTCCTCGATGAGGTCCTCGAACGTCTGGCCGACGCGGGTGCACGGCTTCAAGAACTCACGCTCGAACTCGGCGAAATTTCGGTACGACCTGGGCGGCGACATGTTTCTCTCCACGCGGGCTGCTACATGGCCCGACATGTAGGCAACTGTAGTTATTCGCACGCGCAGGGCTAAAAGAAGTGCAAGGAAAAAACGTACGAGGTCCGGGCGCACGCGAGCCTTGCGGAGCCCGAGCGCAAGGGCTAACTGCGTCGGGCTCATGTCGCGCGCGTTGGTGTTGGCCGTGGCAAATCAAAAGGGAGGCGTCGGCAAGACGACCACCAGCGTGAACCTCGCGGCGAGCTTGGCCACTGCCGAGCGGCGCACGCTGCTCGTCGACGTCGACCCGCAAGCGAACGCTTCGAGTGGCGTCGGTGTGCGCCCGCGCAGCGTCGAAGACAGCCTCTACGATGTGCTCATCGGCCGCATCGGGATGCGCGACGCGATCCGCAAGACGGAGATCGCGGCGCTCGAGCTCTTGCCGGCGACGCAGGATCTCGTGGCGGTGGATCTCGAGCTCGTCGACGCGCCCGACCGTGCGACGCGCCTCCGGGCCGCGCTCGAGACGGTGCGCGAGGACTACGACTTCATCGTGCTCGACTGCCCGCCGTCGCTCGGCCTGCTCACCGTGAACGCGCTCACGGCGGCCGACAGAGTGCTCGTGCCGATGCAGTGCGAATACTTCGCGCTCGAGGGGCTTACCCAGCTCATGGCCACGATCGACCGCGTCAAGGGCTCGTACAACGAGTCGCTCGACGTGGCCGGCATCGTGCTCACGATGTTCGACGGTCGCAACTCGCTGACGCATCAGGTCGCCCAGGAGGTGCGCGACCATTTCCACGTCTACGACGCGATCATCCCGCGCAACGTGAAGCTGAGCGAGGCCCCGTCGCATGGCAAGCCGGTCGTGCTCTACGACGTCCAGTGCAAGGGCTCGCAAGGCTACATGAGCCTCGCGCGCGAGGTGCTCGAGCAGCTCGGAGCGTGACCCGCGACGTCGGGCTTCGGCGCGCAGCATGCGGTCCTCGACGAGAGCGTGGTCGACAAGACGATGAGCAAGGTCATTCCCAAGCGCGCGCTCGGTCGAGGGCTCGACGCCCTCTTGCCGACGCCCCCGTCATCCGGAATTTCGAGCGGGCCCGGGGCGCGCACCGCGTTCACGTGCCCGATCGAGCGCGTCGTTCCGCGGCGCGATCAACCGCGGCAGTATTTCGATGCGGCGAAGCTCGACGAGCTGGCGGCGACGATCGCCGAGCACGGGATCATTCAGCCGCTCGTGGTCCGGCGCCTCGACGGCGATAGGTACGAGATCATCGCGGGAGAGCGCCGCTGGCGCGCGGCCCAACGGGCGGGGAAAAAGGAGGTCCCGGTCGTCGTCAAGGACGTGAGCTCCGAGGCGGCCTTCGTGCTCGCGCTCATTGAGAATCTGCACCGCGACGACCTCAACCCCATCGAGGTCGCGGAGGGCTACGCGCGCCTCTGCGGCGAGGGCAAGACGACGCAGGAGCGGGTGGCCGAGCAGGTCGGCAAGAGCCGCGTCGCCGTGACGAACGCGCTGCGCTTGCTGAAGCTGCCCGAGTCTGTGCGCGCGATGGTCGCGAGCGGGGAGCTGAGCGAAGGTCACGGGCGCGCCCTCCTCGGCGCCGAGGACGCTGCCAGCATGCTCGAGCTCGGCCGCCAAGCGAGCCGCATGCGCATCAACGTGCGCAGGCTCGAGGCGCTCGTGCGCGCGCGAAAGGCGTCGAGCGGCGGTGGCTCCGGAAGCGGGGCCTCGGGGAGCGGGGCCTCGGGGAGCGGGGCCTCGGGGAGCGGGGGGCCTACGGCGCGGCCGGGAAAAAGCGCGAGCGTGCGCGATCTCGAACAGCGCCTGACGCGGCGGCTCGGCACGCGCGTCTCGGTCGAGCACGACGGCGCAGGCGGGAAGTTCGTCGTGAGCTACGCCTCGCTCGACGAGCTCGATCGCATCCTGCTCGTGCTCGGCGCGTAGTTCATGCTGCGCGTCCGGGGCGCGACATCGCCAGCCTCGCACTAAATTTCGGGCGCGCCGCAGCGCGATCCCCCTCACGCTCAGCAGGCTGCTGCTCGAGGCGACTTACTGCCCCTTCTTCTTGTCCTTCTTCTTGTCCTTCTTCTTGCCGGACTCGTTCCGCGACTCGCGCAGGAGGCCGTCGTAGCGCTCCTTCGCCTTCTGCCCGACGGGCGTGTCGGCTCCGAGCTTCACCGCGCGCTCGAGCGCCTCGGCGGCCTTCGCGGGCTCGCCACTCTCGGCGTACGAGACGCCGAGGTAGTAGTGCGCCGCCTGGAGCTTCGGCTCGAGCTGTGTCGCCTTCGTGAAATCCTCCCGGGCCGCCGGTTCGTTCTTCAGCTCGTGCTGGCACAGCCCCCGGTGCAAGAGAAACCCAGGCTCTTTGGCGTCGAGCGCCGCGAGCTTCGTGAATGCGCCGACGCATGCGTCGCTCGCGCCCGCCTTCGCGAGGCGCTGCGCGACGACGACGAGCCGGTCCTTGTCCGCGTCGAGCTTCGCCAAGAGGAGCCGCAGCTCGGTCACCATCTTCGCGGGGCGCTGGGCCTCGAACAACAGATCCGCGAGGTCGAAGCGGACCGCTGGGTCGTCCGCGATGGCGAGCGCCTTGCGGTAAGACTGCTCTGACTCGTCGACCTTCTTCAGCATGCGATACGCGAGGGCGAGGTTGCGGTGCACGTCGGCGGCGTTCGGCTCGAGCTCGGCGGCGGGCGCGAGGACCTCCACGGCGCGCGCCGGGCGCGCTGGCTCGTCGAGGTAGAGCATCCCGAGGTTGATGCGCGGCTCGGTGAGCTTCGGATCGAGCTCGATGGCATGCTCGTAGTCCCGCTCGGCGTTGGCTCGCTTGCCGCCGCG
>SYFR01000054.1 GCA_005800325.1 Myxococcales bacterium
CTCGAGCCCGGCAACGCCACGGCGCTGGCTTTCTTGGTGGATCATTTCACGCGCAAGAAGGCGTGGGTCGAGCTCGTCGCGCTGTACGAGGATCAGCTCTCGTCGGGCGCGGTCAAGCACGCCGACGAGCTCGGGGTGTGGGTGCAGATCGCGATGCTCAGCTGGGCGACCTTGAAGCAGCCCCAGGCGGCGGAGCCCTATTTCGAGAAGGTGCGACGCGCCGACCCGACCCACCTCGGGATGCTGCGCTTCTTCCGCGAGCGCTGCGCCGAGAAGAGCGACAACGCGCGTCTGTCCGCGATCCTCACCGACGCGCAGCGCGCCACGACCGACGAGGAGCAGAAGCGCAAGCTGGCAGCGGAGATCGCGCGGCTCGCCGAGGTTCACGAGAACGCGCGCGCCGCCATCGAGCAGTACAAATCGATCCTTCGCAGCGATCCGAACGATCGCGAGGCTCGTGAGCGGCTCCGCGTGCTCTACGAAAAGGCCGAGTCGTGGAATGCGCTTGTCGAGCTTCACCGGCAGGAGCTGCAGCGCCTCCCGAAAGAGGACGTGCCCGCGCGCATCCCGGTGCTGCGCGAAATGGCCGCGATTTACAGCGATCGCATGAAGAACGATGCGGCGCTCTTGACGGTGCTCACGCAGCTGCACCAGCTCGACGAGAAGGACATCGCGACGGTGCACGGGCTCGTCGGCGCGTACGAGCGGCTGCAGCGGTGGCGCGACCTCATCCTGATGCAGCAGAAGCTCGCCGACTTGACGGAGAGCCCCGCCGAGAAAGCTGGCCTGCTGCGCTCCGTCGCGCGCCGCTGGCTCGAGCAGTTCTCGAACGTGCAGAACGCGATGGTCGCGTACGAGGCGCTCATCGACGTGGTCGGTGACGACGTCGAGGCGCGCGAGAAGCTGCGCGATCTCT
This sequence comes from Myxococcales bacterium, assembly GCA_005800325.1. Lineage (GTDB taxonomy): Bacteria > Myxococcota_A > Polyangia > Polyangiales > Polyangiaceae > SYFR01. The sequence continues at coordinate 917 of SYFR01000054.1, forward strand.
ACGAGAAGCGCCGCATCTGGCCGAAGCTGTACGAGCTCTACGAGAAGCAGCTCGCGTCCGGTGCGCCGGAGCGAAGGGTCGCGCTCCTGACGCAGATGGCGAAGCTCGCGGCCGAGCGCCTCGACCGCGGGGACGACGCGATCCGACTGTGGCGCGAGATCTACGAGGCGGAGCCCGCGACCGAGGGCGTGCTCGACGCGCTCGAGAGGCTGGGCGAGCGGCAGAAGGACTTCCGCACGGTGGCGTTCGTGCTCGAGCGCCGCATCGACGAAGCGACCGACGACAAGACCAAGCTCGCGCTCCTGCTGAAGCTCGGCGGGTTGCGCTCGACGAAGCTCGAAGACGAGCGCGCCGCGGCCGAGACGTGGCGTCGCGTGCTCGAGGTGTCTCCCGGACACGGCAAGGCGCTTCGGGCGCTGCGACAGAGCTACGTCGACACGAGGGACTACCAGGGGCTCGAGGAGCTCTATGGCTCGCAAGGCGACTGGGAGAGCCTCGCCGACTTTCTGTCGACGACGGCCGACCGGGTCGAGTCCGCCGCGGAGAAGATCGATCTCTCGTTCCGGGCCGCGCGCGTATTCGCGACCGAGCTGTGTGCTCCCGAGCGAGCGGCGCGCTCGTTCGAGCGAGTGCTCGCCCACGATCCGCAGAATCTCCGTGCCGCCGAGGCGCTCTTGCCGCTCTACGAGCAAGAAGAGAAGTGGTCGCGGCTACCGGGGCTGTATGGCGTCTTGCTCGAGGCCACGGAAGACGTCGACGAGAAGATCGGCATCCTGCACAAGATGGCGAGCGTCACGGGCGGTCCGCTCGCGAACAAGGCGCTCGCGCTGCAGCACGCGCGACGCGCTTACGAGCTGCGTCCCGACGACGAGGGCCTGCGCCGGCTCAAGGAGTGGTCGCAGGAGTCCGGCGAGTGGGCGACGTTCATGGAGGTGCTGCGCGAGCGCCTCGAGACTCCGGGGCAAGCCCCCGAGCGGGAGCGCACGTATCGGCGCATGCTCGCGGACGTCTACGCGAGCCAGAGCCGAGTCGACGACGGCATCGCGCTCTACCGCCAGCTCGTCGAGGCGGACCTCGAAGACCGGGAGACCGTCAACCTGCTCGAGCAGCTCTTGCGCGCGAACGATCGCCGCGACGATCTGCGGTGGCTCTTCGACCTTCAGGCCGGGAGCCTCGAAGGGGAGGCGAAGCTCGAGATCCTCGAAGAGTGGGCGGCGGTCGAAGAGGAGGTCTTCGCCGAGCACGAGCGCGCCATCGAGCTCTACGAGAAGGTCGTGGCGGCAGGCCCGGCGCGGACGACGGCGCTCGGAAGCTTGGCGCGGCTACTCGCGGCCGAGGGCCGATTCGAGCGCGCCGCCGAGGTGCTGTGCCTGCGTCGCGATGCCTCCGAGGGCGGAAAACGCGTCGCGATCGAGCTCGAGCTCGCGGCGGTCTACCTCGATCACCTCAAGCTTCCCGAGGAGGCGTTCCATGCGTGCGAGCGCGTGCTCGACCTCGATGCCGGCGCGAAAGAGGCGACGCTGCTGCTCGAGAGGCTGCTGGAGCGGGCCTCGGTGCGGGGCCTCGCGGCAGCAAAGCTCGAGGGGCTCTACGGCGCGCTCGGGCAGCACGAAAAGCGGGCGACGGCGCTCCGAGCGATGCTCGAGCTCGAGGACGACTCGCTGCGTCGCCTCGAGCTGTGCGCGCGCCTCGCCGAGCTGCTCGAGCAGAACCTCGGCACTCCGGAAGCGGCCTTCGACGTCGCGCTCAACACGCTGCTCGAGGCGCCGGATGACCTCGCGTGGTGGGATCGCGCGCAGGCGCTCTCGGTGGCGTGCGGCAAGCCCACGGACATGGCCGAGGCGTATCGCAAGCACCTCGGCAACGGGGTCGATGTGGCCGAGAGCCCGCTGAACGAGGGGCTGCGGCTCGAGCTGTGCGAGCGTGCGGCGGGGTTGCACGAGCGCGAGCTCGGCGATGCGGAAGGCGCCGCGCCGTATTACGAGCGGATGCTCGCGATCGAGCCGCGGAACCTCACCGCGTTCGAGCGGCTCGAGACGATCTTCGACCTCGGCGAGCGCTGGCAGGAGCTCGAGCGGCTCTACTTCGAGCGTGCGGAGTCTGCCGACTCCGACGCGGATCGGATCGCCATGTGGCTCGAGGCGGCGCGCGTGGCGGAGGATGCGCTGGGCGACGATGCGCGCGCGATCGCGCACCTCGGACGGGCTCGGGAGCTCGAGCCGCTGAACCCGATCGCGGTCGAAAAGCTCGGGCAGCTCCTCGCGCGCGCCAAGCGTTACGACGAGCTGGCGAAGGTCGTGGAGCAGCGCGTCGAGGCGGCGACGGACGAAGAGGCGGCTCCGTTTCGACTCCGGCTCGCGGAGCTCTACCTGCACTCGCTCTCGATCGGGGCCCTCGCGATGCCGCACCTCGAGGCGCTGCTGCGCGGGCGCGCCGATGACGCCGAGGCGCGCAAATTGGCGGAAGAGTGCCTCGAGCTGCCGGACCAGCGCCAGGCCGCGGCCGCGCTGCTCGACGAGGTCTACACCGCACGCGACGACGTGCGCGATCTCGTGCGTGTGCTCCACATTCGGCTTGAGGGCACCACGCTTCACGGCGACCGCCGCGAGCTGGTGCAGCGAATCGCCGATCTCGCGGACGAGCGTCTCAAGGACGACAAGGGGTCGTTCGCGGCCCTCTCGCAGCTGGTCCTGCTCGAGCCGGACGACGAGTCAGCGCGCGCTCGCTTCGTCGAGGTTGGCAGGAGGCTCGCGCGCAACGAAGAGGTGGCCGAGACCCTCGCTGACGCCGCGGCCAACGCGACCGACTTGGCGGTGCGCGGCGAGCTCTACATGACGGCGGCGCAGATCCGGCGCGACAGCCTCGATCAGCCGGAGAAGGCCGAGGCGCTCTATCGCGAGGTGCTTGCGCTCGATCCGAACGATGCGGCGCTGGTGTTGCCCGCGGCCGAAGCGCTCGCGACGCTGCTCGAGGAGCGCGCCGATCATGGGGGGCTCGCGTCGGTGCTCTACGCCCAGGCGAAGCTGACCGAGGGGGCGGACCGCGTCGCGATCCTCGAGCGGGTGGCGTTGCTCTTCGAAGAGGTCCTCGACGACCGCGCGCGCGCGATCGACGCCTACAAAGAGATCTTGGCACAAGATCCGTCGGTCGTTACGGCGCGGCGTTCCCTCGAGCGCCTCTACGAGGAGACGAAGAGCTACGCAGAGCTGTGCGCGGTGCTGCGGGAGCACGAGCAATATGCCGAGGACGGCGACGAGCGCGAGGCGTGCCTCGTGCGGCGTGCCGACGTGCTGTGCGACGAGCTGGGCGAGACCGCCGAGGCGATCACCGCGTGGCGCGGGATCCTCGACGACTTCGGGCCGAAGCCCGCGGCGCTCGCGTCGCTGGCGAAGCTCTACCAGCGGGCGGAGCGGTGGGAGGACCTCGCCGACGTCCTCGACGTCTGGCTGTCACTCGAGGAGGACCGGCAGCAGCAGCTCGAGCTCTACCTCTGGCTCGGAGACTTGCGCCGCAAGCACCTCGGAGAGGCCGCGGGTGCGCTCGAAGCCTATCGCGCGGTGCTCGAACGTGACGCAGCCCACGCCGGAGCGCGGGGGGCGATCGAGGCCTTGCTCGAGCACGCGGACGCCGACGTCAAACGCAAGGCAGCCGAGACGCTCGGACCCATCTACCGGGTCGATGGGGACGCCGCGCGCCTGCTCAAGGTGCTCGAGATCGAGATCGCGACGACGTTCGATCTCGCCGAGAAGCTCGAGCTGCTCGAGCGCGCGCTCTCGACGGCCGAGGACGTCTTGCAGAACGCGGAGCGGGCCTTCGAGCTCGCCTGCACCGGTGTGCGCGAGGCGCTCGGTGACCCATCCCTCGCGGAGTGGGTCGCGAATGCGGAGCGGCTCGCCGAGGCGACCGAGCGTCAGGACGTCTTGCTCGAGCTTTACGAGGGCGTGGTCGAGGACGTCCTCGACTCGGACCTGAAGCTGTCGATGTTGCTCTCTGCCGCGGGGATCGCGCGCACGAAGGAAGGCGGCCGCGACCGCGCGATCCGGCTCTATCGCGCTGCGCTCGAGGCGCGCGTGGACGATCGCGACGCGATGCTCGCGCTCGAGGAGCTGTACGGCGAGACGGGAGACAATGAATCCTTGCTCGAGGTCCTCGAGCTTCGCGCCGATTCCGCGCCGGACGAGGAGCGCGTCCTGCTACTCGTCGCTACGGCGAAGCTGCGAGCGGGGCCGCTCGGCGACGTGGCCGGCGCGATCCGGACGTACGAGGACGTCCTCGAGCTCGGGCTCTCGGACGATGCCGTCGCGGCGCTCGATCTGCTGTACCGGCAGACGGCGCAGTACGACTCGCTCGTTGGCCTGTACGAGCGGCAGCTCTCGACGCTCGACGGAAAGGCCGCGGCCGACGTGCGCGCGCGGATCGCCGAGGTCCTCGTCGATCACGTGTCCGACGGCGCTCGTGCGCTCGAGGAGCTCGGCCAGGCGCTCGAGGCCGATCCGCACCACGACGCGTCGGTGGTGACGCTCGAGCGCATGCTCGAGAGCGCGAAGGACCCGGAGCACCAGGCGCTCGCGGCCGAGATGCTCGAGCCGGTCTACTTGCGCCGCTCCGATTGGAGCAAGCTCAAGGGCGTGCTCGAGACGCGCCTCGAGCACTGCCAGGAGCCGGGGCTACGCGCCGAGCTCTTGCAGCGGTTGGGCACGCTCTACGAAGAGCAGCTCGAGGACTTCGCGATGGCTCTCGAGACAGCGGCCCGCCGCCTGCGAGAGGACCCGAGCGACGAGACCACCTGGGTCGACGTCGAGCGGCTCGGGCGTGTGCTCGGCAGCGGCAGCGAGAGTCGCGTCGCCGAGATCTTCGCGGCCGCGCTCACGGAAGTCGGCGCCGACGATCCGACGACGGCGGCGCTCTGCGAGCGAACGGCGCAGATGTTCTTGCAGGTATCGCGTCGCGAGGAAGCGCTGCATTGGTATCGTCGCAGCTTCGAGTTCACACCGGACTCGCCCGAGCTCTTCGAGGCCATCGACGAGCTGCTCGTCGCGCTCGGCCGGCGCGAAGAGCGAATCGACCACTACCGCGGCGCGCTCGACGACGTCTTCGACGAAGAGAAGCGGGCGAGCATGCTCCGCACGGTGGCTTCGCTCGAGACCGAGCTCGGACGACTCGAGCCGGCCGTCGAGACCTGGCGCTCGCTGCTGGAGATCGCGGCCGAGGACGAGCCCGCGCTCGACGCTCTCGAAGGTCTGTACCGTAAGCTCGAGCGCGCCGAGGAGCTCTGCGAGCTGTTCGAGCGGCGCGCGGAGGCGGCGACCGACCCTGCGAACGCGGCGACGTTCCGGCTCGCGCTCGCGGCCGAGCTTGGAAGGACGAGCGATGGGCGCGCCCGGGCGCTCGAACAGCTCGAGGAAATCGTTCGGGTGCTGCCCGAGCACGAACGGGCGATCGCGGCCATCGAGGCCTTCCACGGCGACGCGGCGCTCGACGAGCGCGCCAGCGACGTCTTGAGGCCGATCTACGAAGGCCTGGACGCCTGGCGCAAGCTCATCGCGCTCGGCACTCACCGCCTCGCTCGCACCGAGAATTCGCTAGAAAAGGCGGGCATTTTGCTCGAGAGCGCCCGGCTGTGGGAGGATCGCGGCGGCGATCTCGGTCACGCCTTCGAGGCGGCTCGCCAGGCGTTCGAGACCGCGCCCGAACACGACGAGGCGCGCGCGGAGCTCGAGCGGCTCGCCGAGGCGACGGGCCGGTTTCACGACCTCGCCCTCGCCTACGAGCGTGCGCTCGAGGTCGTCGAAGCGGACGACGTCCGCGCCAAGGTCGAGCTGCGCGGTGCCAGCGCCGTCGTCGCCGACGAGCGCCTCGACGATCCGCGCCGCACCCTCGCGGCGATGCGGCGCCTGCAGGAGCTCGAGCCCACCGAACCCGAGGTGCTCGATCGCATGGACGACCTCGCGGTGCTGCTCGGCGACTGGGACGCGCTGCTCGCGGTGCTGCTCGCGAAGGCGGAGCTACCCGGCGACGCCGAGGCGTGCGCCACGGTGTTCGCGCGGCTCGGTGAGCTCAAGCAGGACATGCTCGAGGACGAGCCTGGCGCCATCGCGTCCTTCGAGCAGGCGCTCGAGCTGTCCTCCGACGCGGTGCGCGTCATCGATCGGCTCATCGCCCTCTACGACGGCCGCGACGTGAGCCGCATGGTGGAGCTGCTCGAGCGGCGCATCGAGGCTGCTGCTACCGGCGACGAGCGTCGTGCCGAGCTCGCGCTGCGCGCCGCGCGTGCCTGCGAGCTCGAGCTTCACGACAACCCGGGAGCCATTCGCCTGTACACGACCGCGCTCGAGTTCGCCCCCACGGACGCGGGTGCGCTCGCAGAGCTCGAGCGACTCTTTGAGGTGCAAGAGGATTGGGGCGCGCTGCTCGACAACCTGAAGACGGAGGCAAGCCTGGCTCCGTGCGCGGAGGCGCGCCTCGGCCTGAGGAAGCGTATCGCCGCGCTCTTCGTGGAGCGGCTCGGGAACCCGGTCGAAGGGCTCGCGCAGTACGCGGCGGTCCTCGACGAGTCGCCCGAGGACGTCGAGACGCTCGCGCGCGTACGCAAGCTCGGCGAAGACCTCGAAGAGCTGCGGCTCGACGTGGCTCGGATGCTGGAGCCGATCTACACGGCGGCCGGGCGCTTCGGCGACCTCGTCCTGGTACTCGAGCTCCGTGTGCGCGCGGAGACGTCTCCGGCCGAGCGGGCGCGAACGCTCGCGGGGATCGCGCTCATCCAGGAAGAGCAGCTCGACTCCCCGAAGGCGGCGCGCGACTCGATGATGCGGGCGCTCGGTGAGGCGGCGCGCGGCGACGACCCGACCGCGGCCCTAGAGGACGACGTGGAGCGGCTCTGCGAGCTGGCCGATGACTGGGGCGATTACGCGGATCTGCTCGAAAAGCTCGCGCTCGACGGCTTCGACGCGCGGCAATCGTGTGCCTACGGAGAGCGCCTGGGCCGCATCGCGGAGGACAAGCTCGGCGATCCGCAGCGCGCAAAACGCGCCTATGCGCGCGCCGTCGAACAGAGCGAAGAGCCGGCGACCTTACTCCTCTCGCTCGACCGCCTCTACACCGCGAGTGACGAGTTCGAGGCGCTCGACCGCGTGCTCGTGCGGCGCCTCGAGCTCGACGCGACCCCGAGCGAACGCGCGGAGCTTTGCTTCCGCGCGGCGCGCCTGCGTCTCGAGAAATTCGCGGACGAGAGTGGCGGGTTCACGCTGCTCTCCGAGTGCGCTGGGCTCGCGCCGGACCACGCGGGGGCGCGAAAGGCGCTCGAGGAGCTGAGCCTGAAGCGGGAGCTCTTCGAGGACGTCGCCGAGGTGCTGGACACGATGTACCGCGTCTCGCAGGACTCGGCGGCGCGAGCGCGGCTACGGAGTCGCCGCATCGACTCCGCCGATGGCGCATCCGACCGCGTCCGCCTCCGCCTGGACCTGGCGCAGATGCTCGAAGACGAGAGCTTCGATACCGCGAGCGCGCAGGAGGTGATCGAGCGGGCGCTCGTGGACGCGCCGAGCGATCCCGAGCTCCTCGAGCGGCTCGAGCGGCTCGCTGCGGCGAACGCGGCCGGGCGGCTCGGCGCCGAGGCGTGGCGCAACGCGGCCTCCGCCGTCACGGGTGCCGTCACGGGTGCGCGTGAGGCGGCGCGCGAGTCGAGCTCCGCGAGCGACGTGTCGCTTTCCATCGAAGAGGCGCGCGATCTCTATTCGCGCGTCGCGGATTGGTACGAGCGCGAGGTGCGCGACGTGGCCAGCGCGGAGAAATTGCTGTGCCTCGCGCATGAGCTCGATCGGACGAACGTCCCGGTGCTCGAGCGCATCGAGGCGGTGCAGCGGGCGGCCGGGCGCGAGCGCGATCTCGTGACCACGCTGCGACGACTCGCGGGGATCGGGGAGCGCGGCGAGGGCGTCCTCGGGCGCGAACCTTCCGAGCTGCGGCGCGAGGCGAAGATCCTGGCGGAGACGGCGCTCGAGGACGCAGCTCTCGTCGAGGCGATCTTGCGGGAGATCCTCGCCGGCAACGAGTCGGACGCCTGGGCCCTCGGCGAGCTGTCGAACGTGTGCCGCGCGCGCGGTGACTTCGACGAGCTGCTCGAGCTGCTGAAGCGGCGCATCGAGGGTGAGCTCGACGCCGGGCAGGTTCGGGAGCTGCGTCGCGAGGCTGCCGCGGTGGCCGCCGAGAAGGTCGGCGACTCGGCCCAGGCCGTCGAGCTCTATGAGCAGCTCTTCGAGGCCGAGCCCACCGACGAACACGCCGCCCTGGAGCTGAATCGCCTCTTCGAGAAGCTCGGCCGCTTCGAGGACATCTTGCGGCTGAACGAGCGACTGCTCGACCTCACCGACGACGCCGAGGCGCGCGCCAAGCTGCGGCTCGCCAGCGCCGAGCTGTGCCTCGACAAGCTCGACGCACCGACCGAGGCCGTCGAGCACTTGAACGCGGCGCTCGCGGAGGTGCCAGGCCAGGCGCACGCCGTCGAGATCCTCAAGCGGCTCTACACGCGGGAGGGTCGGGACGAGGAGCTCGCCGAGCTCGTCGCGCGGCAGATCGACGCGAAACGTGAGCAAGGCGACGGTGACGCGGAGCTCGCGCTTCGGGTCGAGCTCGCCGAACTCTACGAGACGAAGCTCTCGGATCCGCAGCGGGCCGTCGATGGGTACCTCGCGGTGCTCGAGGTCTCCGCGGGCCACCGCGGCGCGCTCGAAGCACTCGGGCGCCTCTACGAAAAGGACGATCGCAAGCTCGACGCGGCCGAGACCTTCGAGAAGCTCCTCGCCGGTGCGGTCACGGAAGAGCTCGCGCGGCTCTCCCTCAAGATCGCGGAGCTCTACGCCGCACATGCGAGCGAGTCGTCCGACGCAGCCGCGAGCCGCGTGCTCGAGCAAGCGCTCGGTGATGACCGACTTCGGGAGCGGCCGACCGAGCGTGCCAGCATCGAGGAGCGGCTCGAGGCGCTCTTCAAGAAACGAGGCGCCCACCGCAAGCTCGCCGCGCTCGTCGCGCGCCGCGCGGAGCGGCAAGACAACGAGGACGATCGCGCGAACCTGCATCGTCGTGCGGCCGAGATCTTCGCGCGAGAGTGCGACGATCACGCGGCAGCCGCGGAGCAATTCGAGCGCGCGGCTTCGATCCAGCCGAACAACCGCGAGCTCATGCTTGCGCTGTGCGACGAGTACACCGCATCGGGGCGTGGCGACGACGCTCTCGCGGTGCTTCAGAGGGTCGTCGACTCCTACGCCGGCAAGCGCACGAAGGAGCTCGCCGACATCCATCTGAAGATCTCGGCGGCGCAGGTCGCGAAGGGCGACGACGCGGCCGCGCTGCGCGAGCTCGAGGCCGCGCGGAAGATGGACCCCGGCAGCATCCTCGTCCTCCTGGAGCTCGGCAAGCTGTCGATCGCGCTCGCCGATCGCGCGGACGACGCGGCGGCCAAAGAGGAGCACGTCAAGCGGGCAGCGGGCGTGTTCAAGTCGCTCATGCTCCAGCGGCTCGACGCCGGCGCGCCGGTCGCCAAGGCGGACGTCTTCTATTACATGGCGGAAGTGAACCGCCGCGAGGGCGATCCGAAGAAGGCGCTCCACAACCTCGAGCGCGCCATCGCGACCGACAAGGAGCACCGGAAGGCGCGCAAGCTGCTCGACGAGCTCCGCGCGTGATGGCTCGCCTCGCCGTGATCGACGGCGTGGTCTATGCGCCTTCGGACGCCAAGATCTCGGTATACGACCGCGGATTTCTTTACGGCGACAGCGTGTTCGAGACGCTCCGCACGTACGGCGGCCGCGCGTTCGCGGTCGACGAGCACCTCGATCGGCTCGAGCGCTCACTCGCGGCACTCGCCATCGCGCTCCCCGCGTCGCGCGCGGTCCTCACCGCGGAGCTAATGGACGCGCTCCTTCGGGCGGACAACACCGAGAGCTACGCGCGCCTCATGGTGACGCGCGGGCAGGGCGCGCTTGGACTCGATCCGGCGCTCGCCCACGCCGCGACTCGCGTGCTCCTGGTCGAGCCGCTCACGATGCCGCCGCTCGCGAGCTACCTGCGCGGGATCCGTGTCAGGTGCATCCGAACGGTGCGCGCGTCCGATGCGGCGCACAGCGCCAAGCTCGCCAACTACCTCGCCTCGGCCCTCGCGCTGCGCGACGCGCGGCAGGCCGGTGCGGACGAGGCGCTCGTCGTGGATCGCGCGGGACTCGTGATCGAGGGGACGACCTCGAACGTGTTCGCCGTCGTCGGGGACAGGCTCGTCACGCCGGCGGTCGAGGCGGGGATCCTCGACGGCATCACGCGACACCACGTCATCGCGACGGCGCGCGAGCTCGGCATGGACGTGGAGCTAGCGTCCCTCGCACCCGCGGCGCTCGCGGAGAGCCGCGAGGTCTTCATCACGTCCACGCTCCGCGAGATCTTGCCCGTCTCCGAGGTGGACGGTCACCGGGTCGGAGCCGGCGCGCGCGGGCCCGTGACCGAGGCGCTCCACCGCGCGTTTCGCCGTCGTGTGGGCGCGCCGTGGGTCTTCGGCGGCGATCCCTGAGCCACCGGCGTCACGAGGTCCGAGGCACGAGCCTGACGTCGCGGAGCTCGGCGCCGAGCACCTCGATCGCCGCGCGCACCAGCGGGTTCTCGGTGACGCGCTTCTTCGCCTCGGCCTCGCGGGTGGACTCTTCGTCGCTTCGCCGCTCGGCGAGCGTCGCCACGCTGCGAGGCTTGCCCGATCGCTCGAGCTCGAGCTCGGTGGGCGCGCCGAGGCAGGCGCTCGCGAGACGCCCGATGAGCGCGAGCGTCGCTTCGGTCTTGAGCTGGTCGACGAGAAACGAGCCTGGCTCGAAGGCGAGCACGATGCGCCCCGAGCCGATCGAGACGAGCGCACCGTGTTCGAGCATCGAGCCGACGTGCGGCTGCTCGAGCGCGACGGCGGCGACGACGCGCGCCCAGACCTCGAGCGCATCGGGGTTGCTTGAGTCGGGCTCGTGGCTTCTTGAGCCGGGCGGGTGGTTCGTGGAGCCGGGGCCGTGGCCTGGGGGACTCGAGGCTCGCCGCGGCGTGGGAGCGGGTGCGGGGTCATGCCCCGCTACGCTTTTGGGGCGGGCGGCTCCACACCACGCGCGGGCTCGCGCTGCACGACGGCAGCGAGGACTCGGCGCTCGAGCGCGTGAAGGCGTGCGAGCAGCTCGTCGACCGGCACGAGCGGAGGGCGCTGGGCGAGCCGCACGAGCGCCATCTCGAGCTCGGCGCGTGGCTGAGCGCTCCTCGTGATGTCGTCGAACGAGCGCGAGAAGGCGAGGTAGAGACGCGAGAGATCTTCGGGCGCGGCCGCGCTGGCGATCTGCGCGAGCTCGGCGAGCTCGGCATCCGGCAGCGACAAGAGCTCGGCCGCGTTCGGGCTGTTGCGAGCCACCACGAGCGCGCGGAGCTGCTGAAGAAAGTCGCGCGCCACGTTGCCGAGGCCGTATCCAAACGACGCGAGCTTGCCGACGATCGACAGGCACTCTGCGGCGTCACCGCCCAGCACCGCGCGCGACAGGTCGAACAGCACGGTCGCGTCCGCGACTCCGAGCACGCGCGCCACGCTCTCTCCGGTGAGCGGCGCGTCTCCGGACCAGGCGATCACCTGGTCGAGCAGGCTCATCGCGTCGCGCATGCTCCCGGCCGCCTCGCGCGCGAGGATGCGCAGCGCCTCGTCGTCCGCTCGAAGCTGCTCTGCGTCGAGCACGGTGCGCAGGCGCGCGCCGATGTCCGCGACGCTGACGAGCTTGAAGTCGAACCGCTGGCAGCGGCTCAGGATCGTGTCCGGGACCTTCGAGACCGCGGTCGTCGCGAAGATGAACTTCAC
>SYFR01000549.1 GCA_005800325.1 Myxococcales bacterium
CGACCACCGAGGCGAGCACGCCGCGCGCCGAGGCGCCCATCGCGGCCAGATCGCTCGCGGCGGCCATCGTCGCGCGGTAGCCGAGATCTTCGGGCGAGAGCCACGCGCGCCGGAAATGCACGCCCTCGACCGCGGCATCGATCGACCACACCAGCGGCTCGCTGCCGGGCGCGAGCACCGCGGCGTCGTCGCCGATCCCGAGCAGCGTGCCGTCCGAGCCGGGCGCGCCGCCCGACGCGGGTGCGCCGCCAGGCGACTCGAAGATCGCCGCGAGCTCAAGGATGAGCTCGGCTTCGTCACGAGGCTGTGCCATCGCCGCGAGCGGCTCCGCGCGATCACGGGACGATTTCGGCGCTCGTGATGTAGTCGAGCTTCGGAAACTCTTTACGCAGGAAGGAATTGCCCTGCTTGCCAATCGTGCCCTGGTGGCGGCTCGGCGCCTCGCCGTAGCCCTTGTAGAGCGAGTCGACGACGCTCATGCCCTCGACGACCTCGGCGAGCGCCGCGAAGCCCATCGCGTCGAGGCTCTTGTTGTCATTGAGGTTCAAGAAGAACTGCGTCGAGCGCGTGTTGGGCCCGGCCTTGGCGAACACGAGCCGCCCGCGCTTGTTGCCCTCTTTCACGGGCTCGTCTTGGATGTTCGCCTTTTGCCACACCGCCGAGACCTTCGGGTGGCCGTGAATGCCAAACTGCGCGACGAAGCCCTCGACCGCGCGAAAGAACGCGACGTCCGAGAAGAAGCCGATTTTCACGAGGTTGTAGAGGCGGTCGACGCCGAGCGGCGACCACTCGCGGTGGGCCTCGAGGACGAAGTCGCCCTGGGTCGTGTGAAACTTCGCCTTGAAGGTCGCGGGCGCTTGCTCGGTGGCCTTTTCGGGGGCGAGCAGCTTCGCGTCTGGCTCCGGCAGCGGGGCGTCCGGGTCGGGCGCGCTGGTGTTGAGGGCCGCTCCAGCGAGGGCAGGATCGCGCGACGGTTCGGGCGGAGCCGTGTCGCACGCGGCGAGCGACGCAGCGATGGCGGCCGAGAACGCGAGAGCGCGGCCGCGAGGGCCGACGAGACGGAGCACGGTGTCGAGCATGGCGCGAGCGACATGGCACGACGCGGGCGTGTCGTCCACGCGGATCCCCGGGGGCGGGCACTCAGCAGCGAAGCTCGACGAGTGGGGAGCGTGCTATTGATGAGCCATGACCTGACGCAACTTGTCGCGAGCGCTTCTGTTGCTGTGTTCGATCGCAGCTCAAGCATTCAGCGACGATTCGGGCACCGGGGCCACCGGGAGTGGCGCCGCAGCAGGGGGCGGCAGTGGCGGGGGAGCGAGTCGTGCCACTGGCATCGGTGGCGGCGCGGGCGGGCAAGCCCAAGGCGGCGGCGAAGCGCAGGGTGGCGGCGGCGGCGAAGCGCAGGGTGGCGGCGTGGGCGAGGCCCAAGGTGGCGGCGGCGGCGGTGGCGGTGGGCCGGATCCGGTCTGCGTCGCCATGGGGGTCACCCTGCAAAACGCCATCGTGACGCATTACAATAATCCGCCAAAAAAACTGGGCGGCGCGTCGGTTGCGGTGATCCGCGGCTCGTGCCGATGGGTGAGTGCGGTGGGTGAGGCGCACACGGGCGCCCCCATGACGCCGGCGCACCTCTTGCGAGTCGCGAGCGTGACCAAGACCTACGTTGCGGCCACCCTGCTGGCGCTCGTCGACGAGGGCAAGGTCGCGCTCGACGACACGCTCGATAAGTACGTGCCTCTCGTGCCGGGCGGCACGCTGCGAATGCTGCTACGCCACCCGAGCGGGCTCTACGACTACACGACAGACATGGCCTTCTGGCAGCAAGCCCTCGCACAACAACCGAAGATTTACGTGACGCCGAAGAGCTTGGTCGATGTCGCCCTGGCCCACCCGGCGAACTTCGCACCGGATCAGGGGTGGGCGTACTCCAATACCGGATTCATCCTCGCCGGGATGGTGATCGAAGCGGTGACAAAGACGACGGCAAGCGTCGCCATACGGAAGAGAACCTTCGACGTCGCGGGCCTGAAGGAGACGTTCTTCGACGGTGAAGAAGTGCTCCCGACGAAGCTTGCCACGGGCTTCGGCGACGTAGGTCAGGACCTCACGAACGCGCTCCATCCCTCGGTCAACTGGAGCGCTGGCGGTGTCGTCGCCACGGCAGGTAACGTCGCCGACTGGGCGGCCGCGCACTACGGCGGCAAGGTCCTGACCGCCAATGCGCTGGCAGAGATGCTCTTGCCCGTCGCCACGGGAGAAGCCGGCCTCTCTTCTGGGCTCGGCGCGTTCCTCTACGAGGCGAGCAAGATCGGCAACGTCAGCCCCGCCATTGGCCACGGCGGCAAGCTGCCCGGGTATCGCACCAACATGCTCTACCTGAAGAAAGACGACACCGTCATCGTGCAAATTGGCATGCCGACAACGGCAAGACCTACGCCAGCACGATGATCGCCGCGCTCTACGGCCTCTAGCAGGCTGAAACCTGCCAGGCGACGGCGCGAGGATAGCGCAGGAGCGGCCGACCAATTCAACAGCCTGTCAAGGCTGTGCGAAGTGAAACATCACCGAGTCCGCCAGGTACGAGACAGCGGCCACGTCGAGTGCGCCATCGCCGTTGACGTCGCCGAGAGCGATGCGCTGCAGCCCGCCCAGCGACGGGAGCGGAAAGTCGTCGTCCATCGCGGTGTCAGGGAACGTGAGCTTCCTGGCCATCGCGAACTTTCCTGTTCCGTCATTGAGCCCGACCACGATGAAAGCCTTACCGCCATCTTCGGAACCGATGACCGCGTCCAGATCGCCATCCTTGTCGAGATCGACGAGCTCAACCTCCTGCGGACGCGTGGCCAAGTGCCAATCGAACATCGGCGTCTCCACGACGAACAGCGCCTGACCATCATTGGTAAACAAGCTGATCTCGTGGGCCAACCTGCTGGTCGCAAAGAGATCTTGGTGTTTGTCGCCGTCGAGGTCGCCCGCGCTCAAGTCCCATGGGCCACTACCGAGCATCCCATTGAACGGGAAAGGCGACGGCGTGCCGAACATCCCACCGCCCTTGTTCTGGCTGAAAAAGACCTGATTCTTGTGAGCCCACGCGAGATCGGCGACCTTGTCGCCGTCGAGGTCCGTCGCGACGATCGCGGTCGCATCGCCCGTGCCGAGTTGTTTGGCCAGCACCAGAGTCTGCGTGCCATTGAGCCAGTACGCGAGCCGCGACTCGCTCGTGCCGTCCAGGACCGCGGCGACGTCGAGGTTGGCATCGCCGTCGAGGTCCGCCACGGCGACGCTCGCCGTGCCACTCGTCCCTCCCGCGGTGCGGTACGGGCCTTGTACATCGAAGGCGCAGGGCTCCCCTTGCTTGGCGGTGGCGATGGCAATCCCGGGAGTTTCGCCACTGGTCTCGATGCCGACGACGAGGTCGAGTCCCTCTTTGCCGTCGAGCTGCGCGAGCACGAGCCTGCTCGCGCCGTCGAGCGGGGTCTTGACCGACTGCAGGAAGTCGCCCTTCCCGTTGTTGCGCAGGGCGACGATCTCACCCTCCTGGCTGCCGGAGTAACGGCTCATCACGACATCGAGATCGTTGTCGCCGTCGCAGTCGAAGAGCGCAACATCCTGCAGAAATTTCACTCCGTCTTCGACGATCGCCGTCTTCGAGTCGCTGGAGCTGAAGCAGACCTCTCCCGGCTGAGCCATTCCGTCGCCGCACGCGGCCGGGCCGCTCACGCCGCCAGCGCCGCCAGCGCCGCCTGAGCCACCTGCGCCACCTGCGCCACCCGAACCGCTGGTTTGTGCCCCAGAACCTCCGCTGCCCGAAGCTGTGGAGGTGCTTGCGGTGCTTCCCGTCGCCGCATCGCCGCTCGCAGCCTCACTGGTGCCGTCGCTGCCGCAGCCGGCGAGCGCGGCCATGCCAAGCGACGAAATGCCAAGCCACGAGAGCCCGCGCCGGAAGCTCGGAACAAGACTCATTCCGCAAATCATCACTCGACTGGTGTTCATGACA
Organism: Myxococcales bacterium; assembly: GCA_005800325.1. Lineage (GTDB taxonomy): Bacteria > Myxococcota_A > Polyangia > Polyangiales > Polyangiaceae > SYFR01. The sequence continues at coordinate 3,998 of SYFR01000549.1, forward strand.
AGCTTCCTTTCGATCCCGTCTCTCGTGGCCGCTTTGCGAGGGCGACCCAGGTTGCACGCAGCAGGCTCATTTTATGATTGCGTTGCAGCCAACGACGATCTGCACGCTGGCCGCTCCCTGGGCGGAGGCGCATGCGGCGGGGCAAAGGACGAGCTGTTGCGGCTGACCGATGTCGTCATAGTGCCATTCCAGACCCGCACCGCAGTCCAGGGAAGTGGTCACCTGCACCGCCGCGGTAGGCTCGCTCTGGGTATTGACGCACAGATTGACCTGCTTCGTGTCGAGCTCCATCGAGCTCTTCGGGATGTCGAACGTGCAGTCGATCTGGCTCGCATAGAGACCGCCAAGTGCTGCGAGCATGTCGCTCACGATGCTGCCGCCATTGAGCACGAGCGCCTTGTTGGTGCCGCCTGCGGAGGCCAATGCGTCGAGCTCCGCGCCCGAGACGCCGGGGAGCGCCAGCGCATACGTCGCGGTTCCCGCTTCCTTGAGCGCCTGCGCAGCGAGCGCTACGAACTCGCTCTGGGTCTCGCCGCCGCATCCTTCGGGCGCGGCGTCCGTCACGAGGGCCACGACCGGCTTCGCCTCGCCACTCGCGGCGACCGCCTTGGCCCAATCGTAGGCGCCGGTCAGCGCTGCGAACATGGGTGTCGAGACGCCGGTGGGCATCGCCGCGTTGAGCGCATCGATGAGCTTCTTCTCCTGGGGATCCGCGGGCGCGAGCTCGGCCGTCAGTGGTGCGGCATCCACTTCGGGTACGGCGTATTGGGATGCCGTGCAGGGGCTCGGAGCATAGGGAAAGAACTCCACGGCCACCTGCAGCCCAGCGAGATCATCGCTCTCCAGAAACGAGGTCAGGCCGGTGACGAGCGCCGTCCACTTGCCATCATCGGCCATCGAAGCCGACCGATCGATGAGCAAGTACAACGCAACGGGCACGACCTTGGCGGGAAACAGCTCGGCCGCGCAGTTTGCCTCCGGATCGCACGGGTTCTCGATGCCGCCCGTCCCGCTGCTCACGGCGAAGGTGCCGCTCCCGTCGCTGCCGCCCGAACCGGTGGCGCCGCTCGAAGCGCCGTCCCCGCCGGAATCCGTAGCGCACGACGCGAACACGACGAGCGCCACCGAGGTCGCAACAACTGCCCAGCGAGTCGCGTGCTGTGTCATGAAGACTTGCTGTGCCCCCACCGGCGCCACGCCGGTCGTGATTTGGATCACGATCGTCCAGACTCGGCGCCGGCGGCAATGCAACAGCGCGCGAAGTCCCGGGGCGGGGCGCTATTTCATGCGGCGCTTCGTCGCCTTCGGTTGGATGCCGAGGCGGCCGTCATCGCCTTGCCTGCCGCCGCGCACGATCTCGATCGGCGCGCCGCCTTGGCGCGGGAGGTACCGCGCCGCGCAGCTGAACTCGCGGCCGCCTACCGGGGCCAGGTACTCGAGCTGCACCCGTTGCTCGCCGCGCATGCCAAGCTCGAGGCAGCGCCACGCCGGCGTGTCCCAGTCGGAGCTCGTCGATTTGTACGGTAGCTGCGAAAGCGCGGGCGGAACCGGAAAGTCGTCGGGACAGAACGGGCCTTGGCGCGGGCTGTCGCCGCTTCCCTCCTCGAACGTCATCGTCTTCTTGCCGTACGCGGCGTCGACCCGGCGCACGCAGTTCTCGACCGCGAGCCGCGCCTCGGACTCGGCCGGCTCGTGCAAAAAGATCGCGCGCCGCTCCTGCTTCTCGAAGAGCTCCTTGCAGCGCGCCTCGTCGGCTGCGTCGAGGCCCGAGCTGGCGAGCTTCTCGACGCCCTTGGCGACCGCCTGCGCTTCGATTCCGGCCGCGCTGGGATTCGCCGCGTAGAGTCGATCGAGCTCCGCGATGCCGGCCTCGTGTCCGGCGACCAGCCGACCGAGGATCGGGGCGCAGCGGCTCCCGAGATCGGAAGCTTCGGACACGGTGAGCTCCGCGGGCGCCGCCTTCTCTGGAGTGCTAGGGAGCTCGGGCGGGCTCGCCGTCCCCGCGGCGTTCGTCGAGTCGGCTCGGCCGACGGCGCTCGGCTCACGCGCCGCCGTGGCGCCACCGCACGCCGCGAGCGGTGTGCACACGATCGACCCGAGCGGAGCAGCCACGAGCGCCGCCGCGAGCCATGCGCCGCGCCTCGACGCGAGCGCCGCCGCGAGCCACGCGCGGCAGCTCGAGCCGAGCCCCGAGCTTGTCCTCGCCTCGAGCCTTCGCCGCATCGTCGCCATCACCGGGCCACAGAGCACGCGCCCGCACAGCTCCATCGTTGGTCTCACAACCGTTCGGTAACGGCGCGCGCCCGAGGCCGCAAGCACGTCGCGCGCGCGTGGTAGCGTGCCCTTAGCGTGCCGCCCAGAACCGTGCCTCTCTCGCGCCGCACCGTGTGGCTCTCGGTGGCGCTGGGCGTCGTGTTGCTGCTGCCGTCCGTGTTCGTCGGCTTCTTCTGCGATGACTACCTGCAGCTCTTGGCGTTGCGCGACGACGCGGGAGCGCGCGAGCTCTCGCTCGAGGCCAGCCGGTTCGATCTCTACCGATTCGCGATCGGCGACGTCGAGCGAGCCCGTCGGTTCATCTTGCGCGGGCCGTGGCCCTGGTGGATGGACCCGGCGCTGCGCGCCGCGTTCTGGCGGCCGCTCGCGAGCGCGGCCCTCGCCGCCGACCACGCCGTGTTCGGCATGCACGCGTGGGGCTATCACGTGCACGCGGTGCTCTGGTACGGCGCGCTCATCGCGTGCGTCGGCGCGCTCTATCGCCGTGTCCTCTTGCACGCCGCAGCTCCCCTCGCGCTCGTCGTGTTCGCGATCGACGAAGGCCACGTGCAGGCGACGGCGTGGCTCGCCGCACGCTACTCGATCATGTCCGCGACGTTCGGCGTGCTGGCGTTGTTGGCGCACGTTCGCGCGCGGGAAGGCGGCAACAACCACGCGGTGTGGCTCGCGCTCCTCGCGCTCGTGACGTCGCTCGCGTTCGGCGAGAGCGCGGTCGGTACGCTCGGCTACGTTGCCGCCTTCGAGCTCCTTGGCGCGACCGACTCGGTCCGAGCTCGCGTCCGCGCGTTGGCCCCCTATGCGGCGTTGTTCGTGGTCTACCTCGCGTTGCACCGCACGCTCGGCTACGGCGTCCAGCACATCGGCCACTACCTCGATCCGTTCGCGGAGACCGGAGCTTTTCTCGCCGCCGCACCGTCGCGCCTCGCGATGCTCATCGGCGCGCTCGTCGCGAGCCTGCCGATCGATCTGTGGCTGGTCGTGCCCGAGGCGCGCGTGCCGCTCGTGGCCGCCGGCGCCGTCGCGACCGTGGCGTTTGGACTACTCTTGCGGGCGACGCTGCGCTCGCTCGACCCCGAGACGCGCCGCAGCGCACGCTGGCTCGCGCTCGGGGCGGTGCTCTCGCTCGTGCCGTCGCTCGGGGCAGCGCAGGGGTCGCGCCTCCTCGTGCTGCCCAGCGTCGGCGCCTCGGTCGCCATCGCCCTCGTCGTGCACGGCGCCTACGTTTCGTGGAGGCGTCCGACGGATGGCAAGGCGTCGCCACGCGCCAGCGGCGTTTTCAAGCTCGGTGGCGCCTGGCTCGGTCTCGCGAACGTGGTCCTCGCCGTGCCGATGATCTTCATGCAGCTCAGCGTCTTGCGATGGCGTGCCGCGGTGTCGCTCGAGCCGGTGCGCAACCTCGCGGTCGAGAACGGCGATCGCATTGCCATCCTGCGCGGCGAGCCGATCGTGTCGGTCTACGGCGCGGCTCCTCTGTATGTGGAGCGAGGCGTCCTTCCAGCGGCGTGGAACGTGGTCGCGCTCACCGAGCACCCGATGAAGCTCACGCGGCTCTCCGAACGCGAGCTCGACGTCGAGATCCTCGAGGGGACGCTGATGGAGGGCTCATTCGAGGAGCTCTATCGCCGGGCGCCGATCCCGCTCGGCTACGAAGCGACGACCGTGTCCTTCACCGTGCGCGTCACCGAGCTCGCGGGCGGCCGACCGAAGCGCCTGCTCTTGAAGCTCGCCAACGGGATCACGCTGCTCGTGCACGAGGGCCGGCGCTTCGTGCCGCTCGCGCTGCCCGCCATCGGCGAGACGAAGCAGCTACCGCGTGGTCCGGGCATGCTCGACTGAACAGGCTCACCTTGAACCGTCCTCATTCGTGATCCTTCGTTGGTCGCTGCGGTGCGTGCTCACGTAGCTCGGACTACGCTCCGCGCGCTCCTCGCTCCCGCCTCGGCTGACGAATGATTCCGGTCCAACGTGAACCTGTTCGTACGCGCGCTAGATCACGCTGGCGAGCGCGACGAGCAGCACGTCCGCTCCGAGCGCGGGGAGCTTCTGCGCGCTCACGGCGAAGCGGTTGCCCTCGAGCACGAGCGACGTCTGAAACACGCCGTCGCCCACCTTGCTCGCGAGCCCGAGCCGGCCGACCGCCTCGGTGTTGACGTCGGGCGTGACCGGCCCGCCGAACGCCTGCTCACCTTGCACGAGGAAGAGATAGACGACCGGGATGGGGCGCTTCTTGTCGATCGCGGTGTCGCTCAGGTTGCGGCGCGCGTCGTTCTCGAGGAACTCGACGTAGCGACGGAAGGACCAGCCGGTCACGAAGGCACCGGGGATGCCGCCGCTCGTGGTCTTGACCTGGTGGCCGACGAGCCACTGCCGATCGCCGCCCGTCTGCACGCCGCGCAGCCCGTGCATGTAGCCGAAGACCTCGACGAGCCCGGCCTTCTCGAAGAACGCCTTCGCCCCGGGCACCTCTTTGAAGAGCGACTGGCCCACGGCGAGATCCGGATCGGCCTCGCTGCGCAGCACGACGCCTTCTTTCGACACGAACACGAAGAAGGTGCTCTTCGCGATGGCGAGCTCGGTCACGCCGGCGCGCGACTTCTCGAGTCGCCGCCGCAGCCCCTCCGGATCGCCTCCGGGATCGTCGTCGATCAGCGCGCCGAGCGCCGCGGCCCCCTTGGGGAGGCCAGTGCGGACCTGCGTCACGTCGCGCTCCACGAGCGGCAGGAGCCGGGTAAGGACGGCCTTGGCGGTGTCGTCGGAGGCCTTGGCTTTGTCCTCGCAGCCGACGGCGCAGACCGCACCGAGGAGCGTGAGAATCAGTGCAAGGATGGGGTGGCGCGGGATGTTCATGCGAGCTGCTTCGACTGCGGGGCTAGGGTGGGCGAATCAGAGCCCGGTCGTTTCGATGGACTCGATGTTCCGAGTGGAGTTCCCCGATTTGTTGAAATCGCGGCTCAAATCGCCTGTCGCGTGACGAAGACGAGCTCGACCCGCCGGTTGCGTGCCGCGTGCTTGCCCTGCGGATCGACGACCGGGGTCGCCATCCCCGCGTGCAGCGTGGCGCCGATCGCGCCGTCGCCGAGGTCGGCCGCGAGGGCGCTCGACACGAGGCGTCCACGTGCCTCCCCGCGCGCCGCGGGATCGGCCGTGCGCTCGAGCGGCTCGTGCACCACGAGGACGAGCGGCGTTCCGGCGAAGGGCTTCGCCGCCTTCGCGAGCTTCTCGAGCGCGCTGCGACCGACCGCCGTGAGCTCGTCGCCCGCGAACGAGCCGCGCAACGTGACGACCACGCCGCGCTCGTCGCGCCGCGGCTCGAGCCCCGCATCCGACAGCGCCTCGAGCAACGCATCGGCGCCGCCGGTCGCACGCTTCACATCGGCGAGCCCGCGCCTCACCTCGTCGAGCGCGTCGAGGCACGCTTCGCGGGCGCGCCGTGCGACGGCCAGCTCATCTGCAGGCGCAGCTTTGGCGCTCGCAGCTTTGGCGCTCGCGGGTTTGGCGCTCGCAGCTTTGGCGCTCGCAGCTTTGGCGCTCGCGGGTTTGGCGCGCGCGGGTTTGGCGCTCGCGGTCTTGGCGCTCGCGGCACCGGCCGCTGCGAGTAGCTTGCGGGCCGCGTCGAGCGAAGCGGGCTCGAGCTCGGACGGCGCGTGCGTGCGCCGCACGAGCTCGGCCGTCATGCAGGACAGGCGCGCGGCGACGAGCTCCGACGCGAGCGCGGCGTCCTGCGCGTCCGCCGAGAGCGCCGGCGCGGGCTCGGCGCCCATGCGCTGCGCCAGTTCGGCCGCGGCCAGCTGTGAAGACACCAGCCGTCCCTCGAGCGCGGCGACGTCCGCGCGCACTTGCTGGAGCGTCGCTTCGAGCGCGGCCAGCTCTCGTTCGGAGGCCTCGGTCTCCGCCGTCGCGTCCGCAGCTCGCGCGAGGGCCTTCGCTGCGCGCGCCGTCATCGCGACCGCCTCGTAGGCGACGAGCGCCTGCTCGCCGAGGAGCTGCGCGCCCGCGTAATCGCCCGCTGCGAGCGCCTCGTTCGCGCGTTGCCTCAACGACTCGGCCTTCGCCATCGCCGCCTCCGCGCCGTCTCTCGCCTCCGTCACTTGCGGCGCCACACGCGCGCGCTCGACGTCGCTCAGCACCGAGGGCGGGGGGATCGGCGCACACCCGGCGAGCGCTGCTGCACCGAAGACGAGCCGGCACGCCTGGCGAAGCGGGCCTCCGCGTCTCATTTTCCGACGCGCTCCGTGGCCCTGCCGTCGTTGGCCTTGCCGTCGTTGGCCCTGCCGTCGTTGGCCTTGCCGTCGTTGGCCTTGCCGTCGTTGGCCTTGCCGTCGTTGGCCTTGCCGTCGTTGGCCCTGCCGTCGTTGGCCCTGCCGTCGTTGGCCCTGCCGTCCATGGCCTTGCGCTCGGCCCGCTCGACGAGCGCCGTGAGCCGTCCGCGTCGCGCCGCTTCTTCGGCGACGAGCGCGCGGGCGCGAGCCAGCTTGATCGCGGCCGCTTCGACGCGGGCTGCGAGCGCCTTCATGGCTTGCTCTCGCGCGATGGCGCGCACCGTGAGCGAGCCGAGCTCGACGAAGCCCGTCGCCAGGCCCTCGAGCATCACGGCGTGGGGCTCGTCCCCCGAGGCGCGCGCCCCCATGGCCCGAGCCATCGCACGCACGGCTTCGGCCATCGGCCGGGCGATGAGCCCCTGGTCGACGCCTTCACGCATGGCGTCGGCGCGCAGGTCGAACAGCGCGCGCTTCACCGGACCCGGCGGCAGCTCTTCGACGTCGCCGCCGAGCGGCCGCGGTCTCGTCGCGCCCGGGCGTTCGTGCGGGCGAGCCCCCGCGGGCGCTGCGGTCCTCGGCGCTGCGGTCCTCGGCGCTGCGGTCCTCGGCGCTGCGGTCCTCGGCGCTGCGGTCACGGCTGCGGTCGTCGCAGCAGCGGTCGCTGCGGTGAGCCAGGCGGCTGCGAACGCGGCGATTCCGCCGATTCGAGGCACGGCACTTGACCACGCGGCACGCATCGCGCGCCAGAACTAGCACGGCTCGCCGCCCGCGCGGTCGCCGGTTTTTTCGCCCTTCTCGCGCCGTTCGCTACCATCCGAGCGCGCGGTATGAGCGACAGCGGAACGCCCAACATCACTGCGGTTCAGCGGTTCGTGCTGCGCGAGCCGCGGCGCACGCGCACGAGCGTCGAGACCCCGCGGCCTTCGGTGGTGGGCGAAGCGCTCGAAGCTGCCGATGCGCTCGACCCGGAGGATCGCCCGTCCTCACCGGGCGGTGCGGCGAGCGAGCACGATGGCCTGCCCGTCGAGGGCGACGTCGTCGGCGGGCACTACCGACTCGTGCGCCGGCTCGGCGAGGGGATGTTCGGTCGCGTCTACGTGGCCGAGCGCACCGACGTGCCCGAGCACCTCGTCGCGCTCAAGGTCATGACGCGCGCGGTCTACGCGGGAAGAAACGTCGAGCGCGAGCTCGTGATGCTCGCCGCCGCGAGCCACCCGCACATCGTGCAGCTGAAGGATCACGGCGTCGCCGAAGACTACGTGTGGCTCACGATGCCGCTCTACGAGGGCGAGACCCTGGCGCAGCGGCTCGAGCGCGGACCGCTCTCGCTGCGCGAGGCCTACGACATCTTCCTGCCGATCACCCGCGGCGTGCAGGCGCTTCATGAGCGCGGCCTGCGCCACCAGGACATCAAGCCCGAGAACGTGTACCTCGCGCGCTTCTCGGGGCGCGTGCATCCGGTCGTCCTCGATCTCGGCGTCGCGGTCGAGCAGAACGCCTCGTTCGTCGCCGGCACGGTGCTCTATTGCTCCCCCGAGCAGGTGATGGCGCTCTCGGGCTTCGCCGCCGCCGCCGAGCTCAGCGCGAAGATGGATACCTACTGCCTCGCGACGACGCTGCTCCGCGCGCTCGTCGGGCACGACGGCAGCGAGCGCGATCCGACGACGCCGCTCGCGCTCGCGAACCTGTTCGAGCGCCGCGAGCTCGTGCCGCTCACCGACGACGACCTGACCGAGCTCACCGGCGAGCCGCGCCGCCTCCTCGAAGAAGCCCTTCGGCGGTGGCTGCGTCGCGTGCCCGAAGAGCGCGCCTCGACGTGCACCATGGCCGAGGAGCTCGACGTGCTGCTCGCCGAAGAGCGCGCGGCCGCTGACGCCATCGAGCGGCAGATCCGGCACCAGAAGGTCGCGCTCGGCCGCGTTCGGATCGCGCTCGCGGCGATGGCCGTCCTCGGGGTCGGCGCGGGCCTCTTCACCTACTCGAAGCGCGAGACGCTGCGCCTCGCGAGCGAGCTTGCCCGCGTGCGCGCGGAGGGGGCCGCGTCATTCGAGGAGCTCGACACCTGCGTCGCGTCGCACGAGCTCACGCGGCGTGAGGCCGAGAGCTGCGATGCCGAACGGCGCAAGGACGACGAGAGCAACGCGAGGGAGCTCGCGACGATCGCCGGACAGAGCGGAGCCGCGCGACAGGCGCTCGAGCGTCGCATCGAAGGCGCGCGGCAAGAACTCAAGACCTGCGAAGAAGACGCTGCGGCGAGCGCCAAGACCTGCGCTGCCGACACGACCGCGCTCGAAGGCACGCTCACCTCGCGAGCGGAGGCGTGGGGGCGTGAGAGCCTTCGGCTCACCTCGGAGCGCGACGAACAGAAGCGCCATCGCACGAGCTGCGAGTCGACGCTCACGTCCACGGGCGCCGCGCGCGAAGAGTGCCGCAGCGATCTCGCCGCGTGCATCGAAGACCGCGAGACGTGCATGAACCCGCCCGAGCCGAAGAGTCCCCCTCCGCCGCCCGCGCCCGCCGCTGCGACTCCTGGCGGCACGAACGCCGACGCGCCGACCGCCGCGGCGCCGTAGCCGTCGCGATGAAGTGGCTTGGGCTATTTCCTGGCGCGTACGGCGACAAGGGCGGGCTCGCCCAGTTCAATCGACACCTGCTCGACGCGCTCGCAACCGATCGGCGCCTCACGCTGCGCGCCCTCGGATTTGCGGGGGATCCGCGCGCGCCGGCGCCGGCCGAAGCCAACTGGAGCATCCCCTCGCCGGGCTCGCGGCTCGGGTTCGCTCTGCACGCAGCCAAGGCGGCGGCTCGCGCGCGGCCCGACGTCGTGGTCGCGGGGCACGCGCATTTCGGCGCGATTTCCTGGCCGATCGCGACGGCCCGCCGGGCGCGGCTCATGACCCTCACCCACGGCGTCGAGGTCTGGGAGCCCGGGCGCGGCATCGACGCACTCGCCCTACGCCGCTCGGCGATGGTGACCACGGTGAGCCGCTACACGCGCGAGAGACTCCTCGCCTGGTGCGACATCGCGCCCGAGCGGGTCGTCGTGCTGCACAACACGATCGAGCTCGACCGCTATGTCCCCGGCGGGCGCCCGCGCGACCTCGAAGAGCGGCTCGGCGTCACCGGGAAGAAGGTGTTGCTCACCGTGGGCCGGCTCAGTCCGCACGAGCGCTACAAGGGCCACGACCGCGTCTTGCCCCTCTTGCCCGAGCTCGAGAGGCGGGCGGGTCCGCTCCACTATCTCATCGTCGGCAGCGGCGACGATCGCGCGCGGCTCGAGACCTTGGCGCACGCCTCGGGCGCGGGGCACCTCGTCACATTCGTCGGCTACGTGCCCGACGAGCTCTTGCCCGAGTACTACCGGCTCGCCGACGCGTTCGTGATGCCGAGCACCGGCGAGGGCTTCGGCATCGTCTTCCTCGAGGCGATGGCGTGCGGCTGCCCCGTCGTGGCTGGCGATCGCGACGGTAGCCGCGATGCGCTCTGCGACGGAGACTTGGGCCGCATCGTCGAGCCCGACTCGCCGCCAGCGCTGCGCGACGCCATCGTGGCCACCCTGCGCGAGGGCCGCTCGCACGAGACGCGCATTCCTGGAGTCGAGCGGTTCGACGTCGAGCACTTCCGGGCGCGCGTGCGCGAGCTCGTGTCCAGCCTGGGCTAGCGCGGCTCGGGCGAGCGCGGCTCGGGCTAGCGAGGCTCGGGCTAGCGCGGCTCGGGCTAGCGCGGCTCGGGCGAGCGAGGCTCGGGTAATCTCGCTCGCCGTGGTAGGTTGCGCCCGATGATGCGTAAGTGCGCAGTCGGGGCGTGCCTGCTCGGGCTCGGAACGGGCGTGCCATTCGCGTGCGGCTCGGAGGGCGAGACGACCGCCGGCGCGACCACGAGCGCCGCGTCGGCGAGCAGCGCGGGAGGCTCGGGCGGCGCAGAAGCCGTGACCGCGACGGGCACGGGCGGCGCAGGCGGAGTCGGCGGCGCAGGCGGAGTCGGCGGTACGGGCGGCGCGGGAGGCTCGGGCGGCGCGCTCACCGTGACGAAGTGCTTCGACGGCGTGTTCATCAATCCGCCCGGCAAGGGCCCCGACTATGACCAGTTCGGGCCCGTCGTCGGCAGCCACTGCCTCGGCACGAATCACCAGCTCATCGATGGTGTCGAGCGCATCGTCTTTCTCGGCGACTCGGTGACGGTGGGGACGCCGCCGACGTTTACCCCCGACTTTTATCGCGCCAAGCTCTCCGACGCGCTCGCGGCGAAATTCGGGCTCACCGCGCCCGACCTCCTGTGGAAGAGCGCCGACCTCTTCAATGGCACTTCCATTACGAAGGAGTCGGGGGCGTTCGCGAGCTGTTCGAAATGGGGCGCGCGGACTGACGATCTTCTCCCGACGCAGCTTCCCCAGTGCTTTCCGCAAGGCAAGCTCGGCGAGCGCACCCTCGTCATCATGACGATGGGCGGCAACGACCTTGCCAATCTGACGAAGGCGGCCATTGCCGAGAAGCCCGACGCCGAGCTCTGGGACCTCACGAAGGCCTTCGTCGAAGAGCAGCGCAAGGCCGTGGAGTGGCTGAAGACGCCCGGGCGCTTCCCGAGCGGCGTCTTCGTCGTGTTCGCGAACATGTACGAGTTCACCGACGGGACCGGCGAGGTGATGTCGTGCGACGTCTCCCAGCTGGCCGGCTTCGACAAGCCCGTACCGGCGCCGGACAAGCTCGCCGAGATGGTCATCTGGGCGAATGAGCAGTTCCTCAAGATCGCGGTCGATTATCAAGTCGACATGATCTTCATGCTCGAGGCGTTCTGCGGACACGGCTTTCACGCGGACGATCCGGCGGCGCCGTGCTATCGCGGACCCGGGCGAGCGGTCTGGTTCGACCTCACCTGCACGCACCCGAACCCCACGGGTCACGGCGAGGTCAGCAAGATGTTCGAGGCCGTCGTCGGCGAGTGAGCCGGGCGGCGCTCTCGTCGTCGCGCTTGCGCTTTTCCGGTCCTCGATGAAGTCTGGGGACCGGCTGCACACCATGATCTCCCGCAGAGAAACACTCGAGCGGCTCGGTAGGGCCGCGCTCGTCCTCGGCGGCGCGGCGGCGGTCGGTCGCGCCGCGTGGGATCGCGGCGGGCTCGAGGTGCACCGCTCGGGGCTCGAGCCCCAGACGCGCGATTAC
>SYFR01000550.1 GCA_005800325.1 Myxococcales bacterium
GACTCCGAGCTGCCGCCATCGGTGCGGCGCGACTCGAGCCACCCTGTTTCGTTGCGACGGCCGGCGTCGGATCGGCCCGATGCGACGGCACGCGCGCGCTCGGAGCCGCCGCCGCCGCCGCGACGGCCGTCGTCGGATCGACCCGAGGCGACGCGGCACGCGCGCTCTTCGCCGCCCGAGTCGACGCGCGGCGCCTCGCACGCTCACGGTCAGCGACGCGACCACGGGCTGCGCGTCGAGGCCGACGGAAAGATCGTGGCGACGGTGGTTGGCATCATCGAGTCGTCGGACGCGCTCGAGGTCGTGCCGCCGGTCGTCGTGTCGCCGGACGCGATGAGCGCGACCTTCGACATCGCGGCCGAGAGCGACTCGGGAGTGCCCATCACCGCCGACATGCTCGTGCACGCGCTGGCACATGCGGGAGTCATGAGTGGCATCGATCGCGGCGCAATCGACGCTGCCCTCGCGGAGTCGGCGCGCACGCAGCGCACGATCGCAGAGGTCGTCGTTGCCCGCGGACACGAGGCGGTGCGCGGCACCGATGCCCGGCTCGCGCAGGGCGTAGAGCTCGCGCGTAGCGTCGGCACCGCGGACGAGCAGGGGCGCATCGACTACCGCGAGCGCGACGCCGTCCACTCGGTCGAGAACGGCGCGATGGTGTGCGTCGTCGTGCCCCCGACCGAAGGCGTGCCGCGTCGCGACGTCCGCGGCAACGTCGCCGAAGCCGCGAACGGGAAGGGGGTCGCGTTCCACGCCGGTCAAGGCGTTGAGGAGCGTGAGCCGGGGAGGTTCTACGCGACGCGGGACGGCGTCTTGTGGGAGAGCGATGGGCGCGTCGACGTCGTCGAGCTCTTTCGCTGGAATGGTGACGTCGACTACGAGTCGGGGAACCTGCGAGCATCGCGCGGCGCGATCCATGTCACCGGGTCGGTGCGCAGCGCGTTCGAGGTGAAGGCTGCGGCGCACGTGCGCGTGGACGGCGCGATCGAGGACGCGCGCGTAGAGGCCGGAGGCACGCTCGAGGTCGGCGGCGGCATCATGCCGAGCGCGGAGGGGCACGTCGAGGTCGGAGGCAACGTGCGCGCCGCGTTCGCACAAGACACCCGCATTCGCGCAGCCGGCGACATCGTGCTGCGTAACGCCGCGCTCAACTGCTTCCTCTGGGCGGGCGGCCGCGTCATCGTCGAGCACGGTCGCCTCATCGGCGGGACCACGCTGGCGGCCTCTGGCATCGTCGTGCGCGAGCTCGGCTCGGAGGCGAGCGTGCGAACGCGCGTCGTCCTCGGCGAGAGCGTCGGCAATGAGCAGCTCGCAAAGCTGAAGAGTAACCTCGATGCCATGCGCATTCGCCTGCGCGCGCTCGGCATCGCGGTTGGCACCGAGGCCGACTTGCTCGAGCAGAGCGGCTTCGCGCCGGAGGTCCGCGACGAGGCGGCGCTCTTGCTCGAGGGCCAGCACCGCGTCGTGATGTCGGCGCGCACGCTCATCGGACGGATGTCGGCGCTCGCGGACGAACCGGAGCGCATGGCGGTGACCGTGACCGGTACCGTGCACCCGAACGTCATCATTCAGATGCGCGCGCACGTGTACCGCGTCGTCGAGCGCGTGCGCTCGGTGAAGTTCATGCTCGACGCCGAGAAGCACCGCATCGTCGCTGTCCCGATCTGAGGACGACGTTTTTTTTGCGAGCAAATCTTTTCAGCGCACTTTGGACTCACCGCGCGCGTACGGCGATTCGTTAGAATCGACGGGTGAGTAACAGCAAGTGGCCGAGTCAATATCCTTGGAAATCGAGGGTAATTCGATGCCCTCGACCAACTGGGGGCATCGAATTACCCGTCGGTTCGATGGACTCGGCCGACTAGAGTGGGCGCGCTCATGCAGCGGGGAGTCGAAGAGCGGCGTTCGGGAGCCGCGTCCCGCCATTTCAAGCGCGCGGTGCTCGTGCGCTCCCTCATTGCCACGCTGGCGATCGTGCTCGGAGGCTGCGCCTCGGGTTGTCGCGGCGAGCGCGTCGTGGTGACGATGGCGGCGGCAGTCAGCTTGAACAAGGTGCTCCCCGAGCTCGCGGCCGCGTTCGCCGAAGAGGATCCGCGGCCCGAGCTGCGCTTCGTATATGGCGCCTCGGGCGATCTCAAGAAGCGCGTCATCGACGGCGCGCCGTTCGACGCGGTCCTGTTCGCGAGCGGCGCTCCGGTCGACGAGCTCGCGCGCGGGGGGCAGGTCGAGGCTGCGACGACCCGGGTCGTGGCCCACAACCGGCTCGTCCTCGTGGGTCGACCGGGGGGCGCCAAGGCGACCTTCGCGACCCTCGAGTCGCTGCCGGCTGGCGAGCGCATCGCCATCGGCGATCCCGCGACGGTGCCGGCCGGCGAATACGCGAAGCGGGCGCTGACGGCGCTCGGCACGTGGCCCGCCCTCGAGGCGCGAATGGTCTACGGCGGCGACGTGAGCGCTGTCCTTGCCTATGCGAGGCGCGGCGAGGTCGCTGCCGCCATCGTCTACACGACCGAGCTTCGCGGCCTCGATGACGTCGTCGTGCTCGACGAGGCGCGCGGCAGCTGGGCGCCGTCCCCCGAGGTCGTCGCGGCGATGGTCGTACGCGCCGAGCACGCCGAGCCGGCGCGGCGCTTTCTCGCGTTTCTCGCGAAGCCGAAGGGGCAGGCGATCTTGGAGCGGGCGGGCTTCTTGCCGGCGCAAGGTGCGAAGGCGCCGCCGTGAGCGCGCTCGTCTTCCCTATCTACCTCTCGGCGATGGTGGCGTTCGCGGCGCTCGCTGTCGTCGCTCCGCTCGGGCTCTTCGTCGCGTGGCTGCAGGCGTCGCGCCCGCACCGGTGGCGTCGGCTCGTCGACGCCGCGGTCATGCTGCCGATGATCTTGCCGCCCACGGTCATCGGCTTTTTTCTGGTGTTCGTGTTCGGTCGGCATGGCCCGGTAGGCCGCGTCCTCGAGCTGCTCGGGGTGCGGGTCATCTTCACTCCCGCGGCGGCCGTGATTGCGTCGAGCGTCGTCGCGTTTCCCGTGCTCGTGAAGGCCGTTCAGCCGGCGATGGAGGCGGTACCGCGGGAGCTCATCGACGTCGGTCGCTCGCTCGGCCTCGGTCCGCGCGCCGTGTTTTTTCGCATCGTGCTGCGCTCGGCGTGGCGCAGCGTCATCACCGGGCTCGTGCTCGCGTTCGTGCGGGCGCTCGGCGAGTTCGGCGCGACGATGATGTTCGCGGGGATGATCCCCGGCGTGACGAACACGATGCCGCTCGAGATCTTCGCGGCCTATCAGCGCGCCGAGGACGAGCGCGCGTTGTTGTACGTCGCCGTGCTCGTGGGGGTCGCGGTGTTGACGGCGATGCTCGCGTCGCGCGCGACCGCCGCTCGACGGGAGAGTTCGTCATGAGCTCGCGAGCAGCCGGCCCCGAAGGAGCGCGCCTCCCATGACGGAGCTCGTTGAAGCGCGCAGCGATGGCATCGCCGTCGGGGCCGCGGCTCCGCCGGCGGCGCTCGCGGTCTCCGTCGAGGTGAGGGTGGGTGCGCCTCCGGCCGCGTTCGCGGTCTCCGTGGAGCTCGAGCTCGCGCGCGGCGTCGCCGTGCTCTTCGGCCCCTCGGGGTGCGGTAAATCGATCACGCTGCAGGCCATCGTCGGGACGCTCGCTCCCTCCGCGGGGCGCCTCGTCTTGCACGGGCGCACGCTCTTCGACGCGAGCTTGGGCGTCGCGGTCCTGCCGCACGAGCGCGGCATCGGCTACGTGCCTCAGCACCACGCGCTCTTCCCATTCGCGACC
This sequence comes from Myxococcales bacterium, assembly GCA_005800325.1. GTDB lineage: Bacteria > Myxococcota_A > Polyangia > Polyangiales > Polyangiaceae > SYFR01. Next base: position 3,775 of record SYFR01000550.1, read on the forward strand.
GTCGCCGAGAACGTCACCTTCGGCCTGCCGCGCGCGCGGCGCCGGCGCGTCGAGCCCGAGATCGCGGCGCTCATGGACGAGCTTGGCATCGCGTCGCTCGGGGCCGCGATGCCCGACCGGCTCTCGGGCGGTGAACGGCAGCGCGTGGCCCTCGCGCGCGCGCTCGCGACGCGGCCGAAGCTGCTCGTACTCGACGAGCCCTTCGCGTCGATCGACATGACGGGCCGGGCCGCGCTCCGTCGCGTGCTCAGAGAGACGCTCGCACGACGCAACCTCTCGGCGGTGCTCGTCACGCACGATCCCGTGGACGCGCTCGAGCTCGGCGATACGCTGGTGCGCTTCGAGCGTGGACGGACGTTGCCGCCCGAGTCGCCGAGCTGCCTCGTGCCGGAGCATCGCGCGGCGTTCGAGCGCGCCGTTGTGGCCCGTCGAAGCTGAGCGCGGCGGCGCCTTCCGCGCTTGACCGCGACGGGGACCCTGACGATGCTCCCGCGCCATGCGCGTCGCCATTGGTGCAGACCACGGCGGTTTCGAGCTCAAGCAGCACCTCGTGCGCTGGCTCGGGGCGCGCGGCCACGACGTCGTGGACTGCGGCACGCACGACACGAGCCCTGTCGACTACCCGGTGATCGCGCGCGGCGTCGCCACGCGAGTCGCGCGCGGGGAGTGCCTTCGCGGCATCGTCATCGACGGCGCGGGGATCGGGTCGTCGATGGCCGCGAACAAGGTCGCCGGCGTGCGAGCCGCGCTCTGTTACGACGTGTCGTCCGCCAGAAACAGCCGCGAGCACAACGACGCCAACGTGGTCACGCTCGGCGCGCGCCTCATTGGGGTTGGCCTGGCCGAGCAGATCGCCGAGGTGTTTCTCGACACGGAGTGCACCGAGGAGCGCCACAGGAAGCGCGTCGCGATGATCGAGGCTGTGGGGCAGGGCGAGGCCGCGAGCCTCGGCAAGGCAGGCGGCGACAAGGGCCCAGCGGCGGGCTGCGGATGCTCCGTCTCCACGGGCACTTGCTCTTGCGCCGGCGGCTCCGCGGCAGCGACGGGCGCACGCACGCCGTGCTCGGGCTGCGCCGCGTCCAGTGTGTCGGCGCAGGCGAAACAAACGCTTGCTGACCGCGCGGCCTACAACGATAGTGCGCGCACTTTCGACGGGGCGAGCTCGGCCTTCCGCGCAAGCTCCGCAGAGTGGCTCGCAGGCGCGGCACGAGGTGCGCCGCAACCGAGCCACTCAACCGCCGCCGCCCCGCTTTCCTCGATGAAGCTTGAAGCACTGAGCCCCGCCGATCTCGAGCGAGTCGCCGCGCGCGTCGCCGCGATGCTCGCCACGGCACAGCCGCGCGGCACGATGATCTGCTTCGGCGACGTGTGCCTCGACGCGAGCGTCGCCAAGCAGTGGATCGGGTTTGGCGTGAGCCGGTTGTCGTCGAGCCTCGGCCAAGCCGGCGGCGTGCGCGACGTGGCCAGCTACATCGACCACACCCTGCTCAAGCAGGACGCGACCGACGCGCAGGTTCGGCAGCTGTGCGCCGAGGCGCGCGAGCACTCCTTCTTCTCGGTGTGCGTGAACCCGTACTGGGTCAAGCTCAGCGCCGAGCTCTTACGCGGCTCCAGCGTGAAGGTGTGCACGGTGGTCGGATTTCCGCTGGGCGCCAACGTGCCCGAGCAGAAGGCCCTCGAGACCCGCCGCGCCATCCGCGACGGCGCGCGCGAGATCGACATGGTGATCAACATCGGCGCCCTCAAGAGCGGCGACGATGCTCTGGTGTTCAAGGACATTCGCGGCGTCATCGACGCTTGCGAAGACGGCGGTGCGCTCTCCAAGGTCATCATCGAGGCCACGCTGCTCACCGAAGAAGAGAAGGTCCGCGCCTGCGTGCTGTCGAAGAAGGCGCGCGCCGACTTCGTGAAGACGAGCACCGGCTTTGCGGGCGGCGGTGCCACGGCGTCGGACGTCGCGCTCATGCATCGCGCAGTCGGCGGAACGCTCGGGGTCAAGGCCTCCGGCGGCGTGAAATCTTATGCCGACTTCGAGGCCATGGTGCAGGCCGGTGCCTCGCGCGTGGGCGCGAGCGCCAGCATCAAGATCGTGAAGGAGGCGGCCTCGCGCTGACCTTCAACGCGGGCTGACGGTCGCCATGGTCGCCGCGAGTCGCGCGCGCCATCGAGCGCCCCCCCGCTCGCATCTTCGTCGCCTGCGGGCGACTGCCGGCCTCGCCGGCGAGCAGTTCTCGACAACCGTACGAACCGAAAGAGGATGGAGACATGAGCGGTCAGACCGACGCCCTGGGCATGATCGAGTGCCGTAGCTTCGCGGCCATGGTCGAAGCATCGGATGCCATGGTCAAGGCGGCCAAGGTGGAGCTCGTTCGCTACGAGAAGACCGGCGGCGGCTACGTGACGGCCGTGGTCCGCGGGGACGTCGCTGCGGTGCGCGCCGCGACCGAGGCTGGCCAGGCCGCCGCCGCGCGCATCGGCGAGGTCGTAGCGGTGCACGTCATCGCTCGCCCGCACTCGAACGTCGACTCGGTGCTCCCGCTCGGCCGCGCCGAGCAAGCGTCCTGAGCACGCACGCGCCATGCTACTCGGGCAGGTGATCGGCACGGTCGTAGCTACCGAGAAGGAGCCGAGCCTCGTGGGGCTCAAGCTCCTTCTGGTGCGCACGCTCGACGAGAACGGCGCGGCCGCCGGGGCCACGGTCGTGGCCGCCGATGCGGTGGGCTGCGGCGTCGGCGAGATGGTGCTCTACGCGAGCGGCTCGAGCGCGCGGCAGACCGCGGTCACCGACAAGAGGCCCGTGGATGCCGTGATCATGGCGATCGTCGACAGCTGGGAGGTCGGCGATGAACGCAAATACAAAAAGTAGCGATTCCGAACGTAGCGACGAGGTGCCGTCGTGAGCCGACTCAGCGATACGCAGATCGACGACATTGCGCGCCAGGTACTCGAGCGCATGGCGAGTGGCGAGCCCGCGAAGGCGCTGAGCTCCGGTGGAGCCGCAGCCGTGGCCCGCGGCGGCGCGCTTCCGCACGGCGTGTTTCGCAGTATTGACGATTGCGTCGCCGCAGCGCAGACAGCGTTCCGCGAGTTTCGCAAGGTGGGTCTCGAGCGTCGCATCGCGATCATCGACGCCATCCGAGTCTCGATGCGCAAGCACGCCGAGAGCCTGGCGCGCGACGCCCGCGAGGAGACGGGGCTCGGCCGCGTCGACAGCAAGATCCTCAAGAACCTGCTCGTCACGAACAAGACGCCCGGCCCCGAAGAGCTCTCGCCCACCGTGTGGACCGGCGACTTCGGGATGACGCTCGTCGAGTACGCGCCGTTCGGCGTCATCGCGGCGATCACGCCCACGACGAACCCGACGTCGACGATCATCTGCAACAGCATCGGCATGCTCTCCGCCGGCAACACGGTGGTGTTCAATGTCCACCCGAGCGCCAAGCGCGTCAGCTGCCGCAACGTCGGGCTCATCAACGAGGCGATCCTGGCCGCGGGCGGCCCCGCAAACTGCGTGACGGCGCTCGCCGAGCCGACCATCGAGAGCGCTCAGGAGCTCATGCGCCACAAGGGTGTGCGCTTGCTCGTCGTGACCGGCGGACCGCACGTCGTGAAGGCGGCGATGGCGAGCGGCAAGCGCGCCGTATGCGCCGGGCCGGGAAATCCGCCCGTCGTCGTCGACGAGACCGCCAACATCGACAAGGCCGGGGCCGACATCGTCAGGGGCGCGTCGCTCGACAACAACGTCATCTGCGTCGACGAGAAAGAGGTCTTCGTCGTCGCGTCGGTCGCCGACCGGCTCTTGAAGGCGATGCAGAAGAACGGCGCCTACCTGCTCACGGGGCCGCAGCAACGCGCGCTCGACAAGGTGATCTTCTCCGAGCAGAAGGGGCCGCGCAAGCCGGGCGTCATCAACAGAAACTGGGTCGGCAAGGACGCGAAGGTCATCCTCGCGGAGATCGGCGTGAAGGTGGACGACAGCATCAAGCTCGTCGTGATGGAGGTCGAGCACGATCACCCCCTCATCTGGACCGAGCAGCTGATGCCGGTGCTACCGGTCACGCGCGTGAAGAACGTCTTCGAAGGGATCGATCTCGCCGTCGCGGCGGAGCACGGCTTCTGCCACTCGGCGTCGATGCACTCGCTGCACATCGGCAACCTGAGCCACATGGCGACCGAGATCAACTGCAGCATCTTCGTCAAAAATGGGCCGATTTACTCCGGCCTCGGCGAGGGCGGCCAGGGCTATACGTCGTTCTCGATCGCGAGCCCGACTGGCGAGGGGCTCACCGGCCCGCACACGTTCTCGCGCGTGCGTCGCTGCACGATGGTCGACCACTTCCGCATCGTCTGACACGGGGGCGCGGGCAGCTCGTGTCGGATCGTGAGCTCGGGTTGCGTCGTCCCAAGGAGGCGCCGCATGGTGCAGGCGTCTCGGCTCGTCCAGAGGAGGCGTCGGCGCGTCCCAAGGAGGCTCCCGCACCCGAGGCGCTCGCGATGGTCGAGCTGTCGAGCATCGCCGCTGGCACCCGCGCCGCAGACGCACTCGTAAAAAAAGCGCAGGTTCGGCTCGAGCGCGTCGGCACTCTTCAGCCGGGGATGTTTGCCCTGCTCTTCACGGGAGACGTCGCGAGCGTCGATGAGGCCTTCGGTGAAGCGCTGCGTGTTGGCGGCCGTGCCGTCACCGACAGCTTGATGCTGCCGCACGTGGACGCGTCCGTGTATCTGGCCGTCGCCGGCGAGCGCGCGAGCTTCGACGGGGACACGCTGGGCGTCGTCGAGACGAGCACCCTCTCGGCGGCGATCGAGGCCGCGGACGTCGCCGTCAAGGGCGCGAGCGTGCGCGTCGCCAGCGTGCGGCTCGGCGACGAGCTCGGCGGCAAGGGCCTCGTCCATCTCGTGGGCGACCACCACGACGTCGCGGCCGCGCTCGAGCTCGTCATGGCTCGGGTGCCGCGGCACCCGCGCTCCGTCGAGACGTCCCTCACGCCGCGCATCGACGAGGGCCTGCTGAAGGCGCTCGCCACCTCGACGCGGTTCTGGAGCGCGCGGCATTCATGAAGACGGCCACACGCGGGCGTAGAGAGCGCATGAACGAAAGAGGGATCGGATGCTTCTCGGAAGGGTGATCGGTACCGTCGTCCCGTGCGTCGTGCATCCGGGCCTCGAGGCCGTGCCGATGCTGCTCGTGCGCCCGCTCGACCTGGAGGCGCGTCCCGCCGGGAAGGCGATCGTCTGCGCAGATCCGACGCGCATGGCCGGGCCAGACGAGCTCGTCTTTTACGAAGGCGGCCGCGAGGCGGCGCTCCTGTGCGATCCGAGCTTCGTTCCGGTCGATCACGCGATCGTCGGCATCGTCGATCGCGCCCACGTCGAGCCCTCCCAGCTAGAGCCCGCTGGTTCGGGAGCGGAGTAGAACCATGTTTCTCGGCATCGTGCGCGGCAACGTCGTCTCGACGATTCGCCACGCCTTCTACGCGAACAAGAAGCTCCTCCTCGTGGCTCGCTGCGACGAACAGTTTCGTCCGACCGGAAAGTACGTGCTCGCGGTCGATGGCGTGGGCGCCGGCACGGGCCAGCGCGTGCTCGTGCTCGACGAGGGCACCGGCGCGCGCCAGATCCTGGGCGACCCGACCGCCCCCGTGCGCTCGCTCATCGTCGGCATCGTCGACGACGCGGCCGTCGGGTAAGCGCGACGTTTGGCGCCGAGCTCGCCAGCCGCCGTCACCTGCGCCGCTCCGCTCAGTGCCCCGCGTGCGGGCTCAGCGCTCCGTGTGCGGCCTCGGCGCTCAGCGTGCGGCCTCGGCGAGCCGCCGCGCGACCGCCTCGTCGAACCAGCGCTCGACGGCCGCGCGGAACGGCCACATCCAACCGTAGGCCGGGCCGGTGAACTGCGCGATCACCTCGCGGCGAAGCTCTGGATCGAGCATGGCGGCTTCGCCCTTGAGCTCGAGCGTCGCACGCAAGGTCTCCTCGTACGCTTCCCACTCGAGGCGCGCGCGCCCATAGGCGAGCCCGAGCGGAAGCGGCACGAGCAGGTAGAGCGCGGCCATCCCCACGAGCGTGAGGCGGCGGCGCTGCCTCAAGTGAACGCGCTCGTGGCGAAGGCAGATCACCCGATCGGTCGGATCGGTGCCGTCCCACGCGGCGGGCACGTAGAGCGTGTCGCCGAGGACGGTGCGGTAGCGCGTGAGGTACTCCCGCTGCCCGCCGAGCGTCACGAGCCGAAGCCCCACGTCGATGGCGCGCGAGAGCGCGTCCCGCTCCTTCGTCACGATGCGAAACGCCGGAAATTCGGCCGCGAGCTCGGTGAGGATCGCGGCGTACAGGGCCTCGCCGTCGCGCGCGTGTAGCTCACGCCGGCTCATCGGCGAACCGCGTCCCGACCGCGATGGCGCGTCCGCTCGCGAGCTCATGCGCGTCGAGCGCGCGCTTGCCCTCCGCCTGCCCGCGCAAGAGCCACACGGCGCCCCGGCCGCACGCGATGCGCGCAGCTCGGTCCTCGATCGCGAGCACGGTGCCGGGCTCGCCCTCGTGCACATCCGCGCTCGCCACGCGCGTCGCGAGCAGCTTGAACCGCTTGCCTCGCAGCGTCGTGTGCGCGCCCGGCCACGGGGTCATTCCGCGCACGCGATCGTGCACCCGTAGCGCGTCTTCTTCCCATCGCACCGTGCCGTCGGCCTTCTCGAGCAGCGGCGCCTTCGTGGCCGCGGCTTCGTCCTGCGGCACGAGCCGAAGCTCCCCCGCGAGGGCGCGCGGCAAGTCCTCCCGCACGACCACGGCACCGAGGAGCGCGAGCCTCGCGGCGAGCTCGCCCGCGGTCTCATCCGCGCCGATCGAGATGGCCCTCGTCGTGTACACGGGGCCCGTGTCGCAGCCCTCGTCCATCTGCATGAGAGCGATCCCCGTCTCGCGGTCGCCGCGCACGATGGCCCAGGTGATGGGTGCGGCGCCGCGATGTTTCGGTAGCAGCGACGCATGGAGGTTGATGCAGCCTCGCCGCGGCGCGCTTAGCACCTGCTCGGGCAAGATGCGTCCGTAGGCCATCACCACCGCGACGTCGGCGGCGCGCTCCCGGAGCCACGCGGCGAACTCGTCGGTGCGCACCTTCTCCGGCTGCGTCACCTTGAGCCCGAGCGCGAGCGCACGCGCCTTCACCGCGGGGGCCCTGAGCTCGAGGCCACGCCCCGCAGGCCGATCCGGCTGGCACACGACGCCGACCACCTCCATCGTCGCGGCGAGCGCCTCGAGCGCGGGCACGGCGATCTCCGGCGTGCCGAAAAACACCGCGCGGGTCATCGCGTCGTCGCGGCCTCGCCGTCGTGCTCGCTCGGCTCATCGCTCGGTGCCGCCGCGTCCTTGCAGCAGCGAAAGCCCGTCTCGTAGAACGCGAACGTCGGCTGGTGCGCGTCATTGGTGCCGCGGCACCCCGTCCACGGCTTCGCCCAGAACCCGCCCATCAGCGCGCCCGGCCACCCCCGCCCCTTGCGCGTCGTCACCCACTCCTCGACGTTGCCCATCATGTCGACGACGCCGAAGGGGGACACGCACGTCGCGAAGCGACCGCTCGGGCTGCCCTGCCAGAGCTTCGCCGCCTCCGTGAGCGCGTCCTCGCGCGAGCGATCGAACGCGGCAAAATCGACGGGCCTCCAGGCCTTGTTCGAGTTGCAGAGCTTCACGTCGACGCTCCATCCGTACATGAGCGGAAGGTGGCTCGGGCCCTCGCAGGCGAGCTCCCACTCTTGCTCCGAGCACGCGCGCTTGCCTCTCTTCTTGCACCAGCGCAGAGCCGACTCGTACGACTGCATCACCATCGGCTTCTGGCCGCGCACGTTCGGCGCCTCGAATTGATCCATGCAGGATCGGATCTCCGTGACCGGCCCGTCGAGCACGCTCACGTCCTCGGCATAAGCGAAGCAGTGCGACGTCTTCTTGTCGGCGCGCTCGTCGAGGCACACGTGCGCCACCTGCTCGAAGTGCTGTCCCTCGACGAGACGCATCTCCGGTGGGCAGGGACCTCGGGTCTCCGCGAGAGGGGCGGGCGCGGCGGTTAGCGCGAGCGGCAGCGTTGCGAGTCCGACCCACGAATCGAGCACGACCTCGCGATCGCTAGCACCCTTGGCCGCGCGCTCAAAGTTCGGTCAAAGTGTGGCAACGATGCGCCGCTGTGTTTAGGATGCCGAGCGTCCGCACGGCCCACAACGTGCGTACCTATACGAACAGAGAGAGACCAACATGGCCGACGAGAAGGCACCGCCACCCGAGGCAGACGAGATCGAGTTTGGCGCCGAGCTGCCGATCCTTCCCATCCGCAACGCCGTGCTCTTTCCAGGCGCCGTCGCGCCGTTCGACGTAGGCCGCGAGAAGTCGGTGGCCCTCGTCGAGGACGTCGACAATCTCGACTCGCCCATCATCGCGATCTTCGCGCAGCGCGACCCGTCGACCGACGACCCGAGCCACCAGGATCTCTATCCGGTCGGCTGCGCCGCGCGCGTGCTCAAGGCGCTCAAGCACAGCTCGGGAAATTATTCTCTCATCCTGCAGGGGCTCGCGCGCATTCGTCTCGACAAGATCACGCAAGAGCGGCCCTACCTCGTGGCCCGCATCGAAAAGATCGACGAGAGCGAGACCGAGGACGTCGAGGCGGACGCGCTCGCGCTCAGCTTGCGGGACATCGCCAAGCAGATGATCCAGCTCATGCCCGAGCTCCCGCGCGAGGCCGGCTCGCTCATCGAGTCCATCCAGGCGCCCGGCCCGCTCGCCGATCTCGTCGCCGCGAACCTCGACGCCCCGGTAGAAGAGAAGGCACAGCTCATCGAGACCCTCGACGTCAAGGAGCGCATCCGGAAGGTGCTGCGCCTTTTGACGCGCCAGCTCGAGATCCTCAAGATGCGCGAGCGCATCAACTCGCAAATCAAAGAGGAGATGGGCAAGAACCAGCGGGAGTACGTCCTGCGCCAGCAGCTCAAGGCCATCAAAGAGGAGCTCGGCGACGACGACGGCGATCAGGGCGATCTCGACGGGGTCGAAGAGCGCATCATGAAGGCGAGCCTCCCGAAGGAGGCCGAAGAGGTGGCGCGCAAGCAGCTCGGCCGCCTCCGCTCGATGCAGGTTGGCTCGGCCGAGTACACGGTCGTGCGCACCTACCTCGACTGGATCCTCGATCTTCCGTGGTCGCTCCAGACGCAGGACAACCTCGACATCGCCGCGGTGCGGGCGGTGCTCGATGCCGACCACTACGGCCTCGAGAAGGTGAAAAAGCGCATCCTCGAGTACCTCGCGGTTCGCAAGCTGAAGCAGGACAAGAAGGGGCCGATCCTGTGCTTTCTCGGGCCACCGGGCGTCGGCAAGACGTCGCTCGGGCGCAGCATCGCGAACGCGCTCGGCCGCAAGTTCCACCGCATCAGCCTCGGCGGCGTTCACGACGAGGCCGCGA
>SYFR01000551.1 GCA_005800325.1 Myxococcales bacterium
CTTGGCCGGGTGCCTTGCGCTGCTCGGCGCGGAAGGCGGAGCGGCCTACGACGATGCCGCCATGCCGCTCTTGGAGCTCGGGCTCGGCAGCGCGGGCGGCGCGAGCTACGCAGGCGGGCTGAACCCGATGCACGTCGGCGCCGGGGCCCACGGCGGTGGCGTCGTCCTGCTCGAGGCCGCCACCATCTCGGTGGAAGGCACGCTCGACGCCAGCGGCAACGATGCGATGGCGGCGCTCGGCAGCAGCCCGGGCGGCGGCGCGGGCGGCACGGTGTTCGTGCGCTCCAACGCGTTCACGTTCGGCGACGCTGCGCTCGTCTTGGCGAAGGGCGGCGTCGGCGCCAAGGGCAACGCCATCGGCGGCAGCGGCGGCGGCGGCGTCGTCGTGTTCGAGGTGTTCCCAGCGATCGCGCCCGATGCGATCTCCCGGATCGACATCCTCGGGGGTGCCGCCATCGAAGCGGCGTGCACGACGGGCAAGGGCGGCGACGGCAGCTACTTCGCGACCGTGCCGGCCGCGTGCGTCGACGCGGATCGCGATGGCCACGGCAGCGCGGACTGCGCGGGAGGGGACGACTGCGACGATGTCGACGCTGGGGTAAACGCGGGAGCCGCGGAGCTCTGCAACGGCCGCGACGACGACTGCAGCGGCGCGGCCGACGACGCGACCGCCCTGTGCGCACCTGGCCAGAGCTGCGAAGCCGGAGTGTGCGTCGACGTCGACATGACGACGGGCCAAGGCGGCGGCGTCAGCGGGATCCCCGAGGTCGAGCTGCGCGGCGGATTGTGCACGGTGAGCGGCGCGCACTCCATCTCAGGGGCGAGCTGGGTCTCACGGGCGAGCTGGGCCTCACGCGCGCGCTCAGCGGGCGGCGTGACCCTCGCCGTGACGCTCGCGTTGTGTGTCGCATGTCGTCGCCGAGCCCGCAGCGGGCGGCGCACTAGCGCGTGATCGCGAGGCGCCCCGCCGGCACGCCTTCGACGCGGCGCTCGGTGCCGTCGAGGTACTGAACGAGGACGTCCGCCTCGCAGCTCGCGCCGAGCCCAAAGTGGAGGCGCGGGTCGCTCGAGCCCGCGTAGCTGCCACCGATGACGGCGTGCTCGGTCTGGGTTCCACTCTCGGTGGTCACGCGCACGACGGCGCCCGCGGCGAGCGAGTCGAGCGTCACCGTGAGCGACTGACCGGCGGCTGCCTCGTTTCGCAGCACGCGGAGCGCGCCGCCAGCGTTTGCCACCACGGCGTCGACGTCGCCGTCGTCATCGAGATCGCCGAACGCGACACCGCGTCCGAGGCCGCGCTCGGCGAGCGCCTCACCCTCGCGGGGCACGTGCTCGACGAAGCCCTCGCGCTGAAAGTAGAGGTGCGGTGGACTCACGTCGTCTTGCTTCCCGACGGCCCCGGTCGCGACGAAGACGTCGAGCCGCCCGTCGTTGTCGAAATCGACGAGACCGAGGCCCCACTTCACGTAGTCGAGCCCGTCCGGGAGGACGTCGTTGCTGCACGGGCTCTCGCTGTCGTAGCAGTGGTAGAGGCGGATCGGGCGCTTGGAGAAATCGCTGATGATGAGGTCAGTGAGCCCATCGCGATCGTAGTCGCCCACGTCGACGCCCATCGTGTCCGTGCCGATCCCCGCGAGCCCGCGCGCGGCAGCGACGTCGACGAACGTGCCGCCGCGGTTTTCGTAGAGGCGATCGGGGAACTCGATTCCCATGTCGTTGCCGACGAAGAGGTCGACGTCGCGGTCGTAGTCGAAGTCGAACATCAGCGCTGCGAGAGTCGGCTCGTGCGCGACGATGCCGAGAGCCTCGCCCCTCTCGGTGAAGCGGCCGCCCTCGTTGATGTAGAGGAGGCTCCGAGCGGCTTCGCACGCGATGGGAAAGAGCGAGCACTGCTGGGGGCAGCTCGCGAGCGAGACGACGCGGCCGACGAAGAGATCGAGGTCGCCGTCTCCATCGACGTCGCCGGCCGTGGCCGACACGCTGAAGCCCTCGTCGTCCGCGAGTCCGCTCTCGTTCGTGGCGTCCGAGAACATGCCACCGTCGTTGCGCATGAGGCGATCGCCGGCGTTGCCCGTGACGAGCAGATCGGTGTCGGCGTCGCCGTCGAAATCGAAGGCGAGGCAGCCCATGGCGTCGACCTCGGAGAGCGCCAGACCGCGCTCTTCCGCGGCCTCTTCGAAAGCCGCGTCGCGCCGAAGAAACAGCGATTTCTGATGACCTGCGCGATCCACCGCGAACACGTCCATGCGCGCGTCACCGTCGGCGTCGAGCACGCACACGCCCGGCCCGCCGATCGTGTCGGACAGCTCGCAGAAGTCCGTCGCCAGGTGGTGCGTGGCCGCGATGCCGAGCTCGGCCGTGGCATCGACGAAGACCTCCGGCGACGGACGCGGTAGTCCGGGGCACGCCCGCTCTTCTTCCCCGGTGCACGCGAGCGTGAAGCAGCACGCCGCAAGCACGAGGCCGCGCCGCCGTGCGAGGGACGCCGCGCCCCGGCTCACGTGCGCTCGCCGCCTCGATCGGGGGCCGCCGCGCGCTCTCGAACGGCCTTCGCGACGCGCAAGTAGTCCGCTCGGGCGAGCTCGATGCAGTCGCCCTCTCCGCCGATGAGCGGCATGTCGAGCTCTGCGTCCTCCTCGAGCGCGAGGGTACCGAGCTCGAGCACCGGCGGGCTGAAGGGCCGCACGACGCTCGCGCGCACGGTCAGGCGCCGCTCGCGCCACGCTCCGAGGCGACCGCAGTAGATCTCGACCAGGCGCTCGCCGATCTCCGCGCCGCGGAGCTCGACGCGCTGTCCGTAGCCGCGCCCCCAGAGCCGTAGCTCTCCCCCGCTCGTGACGTCGACGACGATGCCCCTCGCGTGCGGGCCGCCGCGGCGGCGCCTCCAGGTGCCGAGCAGCGTGAGCGCCCCCGGCACGGCCAGGCCCACCGTGAGCGCGATGGCGATGCGGGTGGTTCTCCCGCCACGCTCGAGCTCGCCCTGGCGCGCCGTGCCGCGCACCTCCTCCGGGATCCGTGGCCGCAGCGCGGCGGCGAGCACGACAGCGAGGCCGAGCGCGATGAACCAGATCGAAAAGACCCGCGCCTGTCGGGAGGTCTCCCCTGGAACGTCGAGCTCTGCCCTCACCGCGACGTCGACACTTGGGGCGGCGGGCATGGCGGGGCGCGGCTTCGACCGCTCCGCGGGCTGCGTCAAGTCCGTCGAAGAAACCCTCGGTCGATCAGCGTGAGAAGCTCTGCGACGATCACACCGTCGTCGAGCTCGCACTCGTCCAGCACCCGCTGCATACAGCCAAGGTTGTGCGCGAGGCGCAACAGCGCGAGCCCCGCTTCGTCGAGCTCGGACAAGCTCGGCAGCATCGGGCGCGGGATGAAGAGCTCCGCCGCGTCCGCGAACAGGCGCTTGCGCAAGATCTCCAGCTCGTCGAGCTTCTCGCGCAGCTCGACCGCCAGCTCGACGCCGTCGCGCGCGAGCTCACACCGGATCGGGGTCGACGGCGCGCGTACCTCGAACGAGCCGCGCGTCCACGAGGCCAGCCGCAGGAGGACCTTGCTCGGTCTCATGCCTCGGAGGCGCGAGCACGAGCAGGCGACGACGCGCCCGTCGAGGAGCACGAGCGCCCCCTTGTCGCGGCCGTTCACGAGCTCGAGCAGCACGTCTTGTCGCGAGCGCGCGAACATCTCGATGAGCTCGATCACCGAGACCTCCGCGAGATCCCCGGTCACCTCGGTTGCGACTTCGGCGGCGCCCGGCGCGCCGTCCTTCGAGTCGCGCACCACGGCTCGAGGTTCGTCGTGGACGGCGACCCGACAGATGCTCGTGCCGATGAGCACGCGATCGCCGGAGATGAGCTCACGCGCCGTGACGCGGGCGCCGTTGACGAAGGTCCCATTCGTGGAGCCGAGCTCCTCGAGCGCGAGCACGCCGTCGTGGAGGCGCAGGCGCACGTGACGGCGCGACACCATGCCCTCGGACAAGACGAGGTCGGCTCCGGGGCCGCGGCCAACGACGAGCTCCGAGGGATCTTCGAGAGCGAGCTCGGTGCCCTGGCGATTGCCCGACAAGAAACGGAGCGAGATGCGGCGCTGGCTCATCATGGGTTCTGGGCGCGGCAGCGGGAGCGAGGCACGACGGAATCGTAAAATGCGCGACCCGCCCGCGCAATTATACTCGCGATGCTAGGCCGGCCCGCTCGGCCCGTCGAGCTCACCACGGTCGCTCGGCGTCGCGGCGAGCGCCGGAACGGGCGTCCCCAAGGGCTCCATCGCGGCCGGGAGGAGCACGTTGAACGTCGTCCCCTCGCCTTCGCGCGAGCGCAGCTCGATGCGGCCGCCGGCCTCCTGAACGATGCGCTGCGAAATCGCGAGCCCGAGCCCGGTGCCGTCCTCTTTGGTCGTAAAAAACGGCAAAAATACGCGCTTGAGGACGTGCGCGGCGATCCCCGGGCCATCATCGCTCACCGTGATGACGACGAGGTTCGCGGACTTCACGCGGGTGCTCCGCCGGCTGCGGGTTCGCACCATGATCCGCCCCTTGCCGTTGACCGCCTGCGCGGCGTTGCGCAAGAGATTCATCATGACCTGACGCAGCTCGTCCGGCGCGATGGCAACACGAGGCAGCTCTTCGCCGAGGCTCTCTTCCACGGGCGGCGGAGCGTCGTTCCACTCGGCGCCGAGCACCTGAAGCGTTCGGCGCACGACCGCGTTGACGTCGATCGGTACGACCGCCACCGGGTTCTCGCGCGCGAGATCGAGCACGGAGCCGACGACGCCGTCCAGGCGCTCGACCTCCTCGAGGATGATCCCGACGAACTCGCGCGCTTGCGGCGACAGCTCGGCCAGATCACCCCCCGGTTCGGCGAGGAGCTGCGCCGCGCCCTTGATCGCGCCGAGCGGATTGCGGATCTCGTGCGCGATGCCAGCGGCCATTTGCCCGAGCACCGCCAGGCGATCGCGCGCGCGCATCTTCACGTAGACGCGGCTGCTCGCGAGCACGACGCCGATCTGGGCGCCGAGCTGCTCGAAGAGCGCAACGTCCTCGTGGCTGAAGGCGTCACCGACGCGCTCGTCGCCGACGACCAAGAGCCCGACGAGCTCGCCCTCTTCACCGCGCACGCCGAGCACCACGGCGAACGGGCGCAGCGGTCCGAGCACCTCGGCCGCAGCGAGCACGGCCTCGGTCGATACGTGACGGCGCGGGCCACGCCGCCCCTCGCGAAGGTCACGTGCCAGCTGCTCGAGCACGATGGGCGCATAGTGAAGCTGATCGAGCATGGCGCTCGCGGCCGCGACGTCGATGCGCGGCGGAGACTTCTGGCCCACGGCGACGTGCCGCTCGAAGACGGTTCCGTCGTCCGCGAGCAGGTAGAGCGCCCCGTCCGTCACGCTGCGAGAGCGCTCGAGCGCGCGCACGACGACGCTGCCCATCTCGTCGAGGTCGAGGGTGTGCGCAAGCACGCGGCGAGCCTCGGCGACGCAGGCCTCGAGGCGACCACGCTCACGCAGGACAAACCGATGGATCCGCTCTTCGGTCCAATCGCGCAGCGGGTTGAAGAGGACGAGGACGACGATCGCGACGACGATCGCGTTGAGCCACATCGTGTAAAACTGTCCGAGCACCGTCACGAGGACGTAAAAAACGCCGGCGATGAGGATCGCCACCAAGGTCGCCACGAGCAGCCGCCCGAGCAGCTCGTACCAGTCGAGCAAGCGCTCGTGGCGCAGCGCCTGGGCCAGGACGAAGAGCATCACGAGCGAGAGGACGGCGCCGATCGGCGCGGCCTCGAGGGGGCGCTCGGAGCCCATGATCCAGCCGTACTCGGCGACGGTGAAGAGGCCCGCGAGCGAGCCGATGACGACGAGGAAACGCACCCGGCGGCGCGTGTCACGCGAGCGGCTGTGCTTGCCACGGAGGGCGAGCTCGCGGAGGGCGAGGGAGAAGGTGAGCGCCGCATAGCCGAGCAGGCCCACCCGCACGAACGCGCGTTCAACGTAGGGGCTGATCGCCAGCGCGACCGCCGGAAGCGCCAAGATGGCCGAGCGGCGCCCGATCCGAGCGTCGTGCCCGGCGGGATCTTCGCTCTTGACCATGGCCTCGAAGAGGTTGGCGGCGAAGACCGGCAGAAAGATCGGGAGCGCCAGCCGGAGGCGCTCCGGCACGAGCCCCTCGCGCACGAGATCGAGCGACTGGGAGAGGTACCAGAGCCCCGCGGTGCCCGCGAAGCCGGCGAAGAGGACGTGGCGTCGCTCGATGCGCGAGCGCAACAACGCGCTCAACGCGATGGCGATCGCGACGGCCCCGCAGACGAGCGCGGTGCGTGCCCGTAAATCAAACGTCGCGTGCACGGCTAGGCTCGTGTCCTGAGTCCGTTGGTCGCGTGGCCCATGGGAGCTGAATCACGCCACGAGCCGTTCGCCAGCGAGCTACTCGACCTGGGCCTCAGCTTCGCTCTCGTCGGGCGAGCCGGCCTCGGACGCCGTCGCGTCGCCATCGAGCTCGTCCGCGTCTTCGGGGCCGAGCGTGTCGCCACCGGGCACGCCGGCCTTCGGCTCGTCGGCGCCACCGTCACTCGACTCGGGTGCCGGCGCGCCACGCCCGTCTTCCGTCGACGCTCCGTCCTTCGAGCCGGAGCGCTCGCCTCCCTCGCCATCGTGCCAGGGATCCGGCTCTGGATCGGCGCCGTCGAGCCACGAGAGCTCGGCGTCCGGTTCTTCGTGTCCCCCGTCGCCGCCCGCGTCATCGGCGGCCGCGGCCCGCACGCGCGCGCCAGCGGAGACCTTGCCGGACTCGAGCCCGATGAGCGGAGCCGCCACGCTTCCAAGGTCACCGTGCTCGGTGGTCCGCTCCGGGCTCGGAGCTACGACGCACCCACCGGTGAAACACCCGAGGAGCATTACCGCGCCAACGCGTCCTCCCACGTTCATACCTTCCTGCCCTCCGACAGCCCTGAGAGCCATTCTTCCGAATGCCCCGCGAGCCTGTCGTCCGAATGCCCCGCGAGCCTGTCCTCCACGAGCCCCGAGAAACCGTGCTCCTTCACGAGCTGCGAGAGCCGCGGGCGCTTCATGCCGAGCAGCTGGGCCGCCCGCGTGATGTTGCCGCCGCTCTCACCGAGAGCGCGCGAGATGCACTCGGCCTCGATGCGCTTTTTCATGTCCGCGAGCCCGGTTCCACCGCGAATTTCCGCATAGACAGCGTCCGTCGCGGTCGGAGGCACGAGCAACGCCGCACCCATGGGCAGAGCGCGCGGAGCGAGGGCGGCCCCTCGGTGCCAACCAGCGCCGAGGTGCCTCAGCGAAGCGACGTTGTCGCAGATGTCGGCGGTCTCGATGGCATCGCCCTGCGCGAAGAGGCAGCCGACGCGCAGCGCATGCTCGAGCTCGCGCACGGTGCCGGGCCACGAATGCCGCGCGAGCGCGCGCGAGGTCTCGGCCGCGAGAGGCTTTGGCGCGACGCCGTGCAACGACGCCGCGCGGCGGACGAGCTCCGCCGCGAGCGCGTCGAGATCGGTGAGACGATCGCGCAGGGGCGGGACCTCGACGACGACGCCGGACAGGCGATAGTAGAGATCCTCACGGAATTCGCCCCGGTCGACCATCGCGCGCAAGTCGCGGTGGGTGGCGCAAACGACGCGGACGTCGGCGCGCAACGATGCCGAGCCGCCGACGCGTTCGAAGCTTCCATCCTGGAGCACGCGCAGCAGCGCGACCTGCGTGCGCACCGAAATGTCGCCGATTTCGTCGAGAAAGAGCGTCCCGCCGTCTGCGAGCTCGAACCGACCGCGGCGCCGCGTGGAAGCGCCGGTGAACGCC
>SYFR01000055.1 GCA_005800325.1 Myxococcales bacterium
CCCACGCTCGTCTTCGGCGTCTTGCCGCTCCAGGGCTTGATGATGGCGGGCATGTACCTGCTCGCGACGCTCTTCGCGCTCATCGCCGCGGGCGTGCTCGGGCGCACCGTCGTGCGCGGGCGACGCATGCCGCTCGTGCTCGAGCTGCCGCCGTATCGCCTGCCCACGCTGGGCTCGCTCGCGCGCCAGATGTTCGGGCGCGCCGCGGTGTTCCTGAGAGAGGCGGGCACGATGATCCTCGCGTGCACCGTGGTGCTCTGGGCGCTGCTCGCGTTTCCGCGGCACGAGGGCACGGCGGCGTCGGCAGCGGCACCGGCAGCGGAATCGGCATCGGTATCGCCATCGGGATCGGCATCGGCAGCGCAAGCGCCTTCCGCGGCGCCATCGGCATCGGCGTCAGCTCCGGCCGTGGCCACGCCGACGATGATCTGCGGGACGCTCAACTCGTCCCGCGACGAAGAGCAGGCGCACGAGCAGCGGGCACGACAGCTCGAGGCGAGCTACGGCGGCCGCGTCGGCAAGCTCATCGAGCCCGTCATCGCGCCGCTCGGCTTCGACTGGAAAATCGGCGTCGGGATCCTCGGAGCCTTCGCGGCGCGCGAGGTGTTCGTCTCCACGATGGGGCTCGTCTACGGGATCGGCGACGGCGCCGACGAAGAGTCGCAGCCGCTGCGCGACAAGATCCGCGCCGAGAAGCGCGCCGACGGCAGCCCCGTCTACACGCCGCTCACCGGGATCTCGCTCATGCTGTTCTTCATGCTCGCGTGCCAGTGCATGAGCACGCTCGCGGTCGTGAAGCGCGAGACGCGGTCGTGGCGTTGGCCGGCATTTCTCTTCGCGTACATGACGACGCTCGCGTACGTCACGAGCTTCGTCGTCTACCAAGGCGGTCGCCTGCTCGGGCTCGGCTGAGCCGATAGCTTCCGAGCGGCGCTCCGCTCGCGCGCGGGCTGCCCCACGAAATGGGACCACCTGGGGCAGATCTCACTCGGGGAGCCGGACGTGCTGCCGCAGGATGGAGGCGGTGAACGGAGCGCGCAAATAGAAGCCGCGCGGCAAGCTCGCGCGGATCATCCCCTCGCCGTCGACCGCGCGCCGCCGCACGCGCGAGTGCGCCGCCTTCGGCCGCACCTGGAGCACCTGGCCGAGGTGCGCCGTCACGGCCTCGAGATCGCCACGCCCGATGACGCCGACGAGCTCCTCCCAGTCGGCGCGCAGCAGCGCCTGCTCGTCATCGCTCGGCCGCCAGAGAAACGCGCTGCCGATGACGCGCTCGCCGAGCGCTACGCGCCGCTCGCCCAGCGTCGGCACCCACAAGACGCGCGCCAACTTGCGCCACACGCGCGACGCCTCCCAGCCGCCGCGGCCGAGCTCGGCGGGCTCGAGCGTGCACACGAAGGTCGACTCGACCGGCCTGCCGCGCGCGTCGACCGGCAGCGTCTTGAGCTCGACACCGAGCGCGACGAAGTCCGGCTCGTCCCGGCTTGCCGCCGTCGCCCCGAGCGCGAGCTCGAGCGCCTGACCGACCCAGCCCTTGTGCCGCGACAGGTCCGCCGGCACCTCGCGCCCGATGACCTCACCGAGCTCGGCGATGGTCGCGCCCGCGAGCGACCGCGCGCGCAGGAGCAGCTCGTCCTCGGACGACGGCGGCAGCACGCACGACATCGCGCATAGCCTAGTGTGGCCAAGCAGCGATTCGGCTCCTCAAATCCCCTCCAATCCCCGCGTTGCCGAGTCGAGACGCCGCGCGAGGTCGCGCGAGCACGCCGCGTATGGCTCGCTCCCGGCCTCGCCGCGACGGTGGCGGGCGGGATTGCATCGGCGCTGCCGGCGACGGTGGTGGGCGGGATTGCATCGGCGCTGCCGGCGACGGGAGTTCTTCAACAACCTGCTAGGATCGCGCGCGATGGCAGGCGAGCGCGGCGAGACGACCCAGCTCTATGACGCGACGCTCGAGGCGGCGTGGGACAAGAAGGGGATCCAGTTTGCGACCATTCGCGTCGAGCGCGGCACGTGCGTCGGCACTTCTGAGGTGACTCCCTCGCGCCGCTCGCATCACGGCGTCGAGCTGCCGTGCGTGCTCGATCCGGCGTCGGACAGCGCGCAGATCCGCATCGCGGGCACCCTCGGCATGGGCGGCATGGGGATCGTGCGCCTCGGCATTCAGACCGCGCTCGAGCGCGAGGTCGCCGTGAAGACCATCCGCGAGGACGCCGATCGCGATCGCGCCGACGTGCTCCTGCTGCGAGAGGCGCACATCACCGGCGCGCTCGAGCACCCGAACGTCGTGCCGATCTACACGCTCGGCTCCGATCCCGAGGGGCGCCCGGTGCTCGTGATGAAGCGCATCGAGGGGCGCTCGTGGGCCGACCTCCTCGCGAGCGCCGCGCCCGAGGCACGCGCGACCGAGAAGTACCTCCGCGAGCACCTCGAGATCCTGCACCAGGTGGCACGCGCCGTCGGCTTCGCGCACAAGAAGGGGATCCTTCACCGCGACATCAAGCCGGACAACGTCATGATCGGCTTGTTTGGCGAGGTGTACCTCGTCGACTGGGGGATCGCGGTCCGCAGCCGCGACGAGGGCGCCGCGTGGCTGCCGCTCGCGGCCGAGGTCGACACCGTCGAGGGCACGCCGGGCTACATGGCGCCGGAGATGGCGGCCGGGATCGGCAGCGACATCGGAGAGCGGAGCGATGTGTACCTCCTCGGCGCGACGCTGCACGAGGTGCTCACGGGCGCGCCGCCACACGCCGCCGACACGCTCCTCGGCGCCCTGACCAGCTCCTTCAAGTCGACCCCGCGCATCTATCCCGAGGCCGTGCCGGCGCCGCTCGCCGCGCTATGCCACCGCGCGATGGCGCGATTTCCGGGCGATCGCCACGAGAGCGCCGACGCCTTCCGCAAGGCGCTCGCCGAGCTCCGCGAGCACCACGTTTCGATGGTCCTCGCGCACGAGGCCCACGAGCGGCTCGAGCGCTTCCTCATTGCCGCCGCGCAGGGCGCCGAGGCCGACGACGAGGTGCACGCGCTCTTCGCCGAGCTCCGCTTCGGCTTTCAGCAGGCGCTGCGGGCGTGGCGCGAGAACCTCGCTGCGGCGCGCGGCCTCCGCACCGCGCTCGAGCGGATGGTGGAGTACTGCCTCGACCGAGGCGCCGTCGACGCGGCCGCGACCTACCTGCGCGAGCTTCAGCCGCCCGCGGCAGAGCAAAAGGCGCGGGTCGACGCCGCCGTCGAGCAGAAGAGCGCCGAGCAAGCCCAGCTGCGCAAGCTCGAGCACGACAAGAACCTCAGCATCGGCGAGACCGATCGCCGCACCTTCGCCAGCCTCACCGGCATCGCCTGGGGCATCGCCTGCGTCTTCGTCGGCATGCTCGCGCGCGGCGGGAAGCTCTCGCACGCGCACCTCGCCTTTGCGGCCCTGAACCTGGCGCTGGTCGTCGCGATCGCGGCGGTGCGGCTCCTTCGGCCGGACACCATCGGCGCGACCGCCGCGAATCGGCGCCTCACGCTCCTGACGATGACCGCGTTCAGCCAGCAGACCGTCGTGTGGCTCCTCAGCATGCCGCTCGGCATGCCGACGGAGGCGACCGCGGCGATGCACAACCTCATGGGCGGCGTCCTCTGGGCCATCGTGGCCTTCACGGTCGATCCGAGCTGGCTCTGGCTGTGGCTCTCCCACGTCATGAGCCTTGTCACGATGTTGCTCGCCCCCCCCGGCTACGCGTTCGAGATCCTCGGCGCCTTCGGCGTGCTCGGAACGCTCATGGGCAATCTGGGACCGCGCATCACGCGCGACGCCCTGCCGTCGTTCCTCCGCGAATAACCTAGTTCGCTGCCCAAAACCGTTCTCGGCCCCAAAAGGGTCCAGATGCGAGGCGACGAGGAGCGAGGAACGGAGCGCACTTCCCAGTGCGTGAGTACCAGAGCGACGATGGCAACGAAGCAAATGGGCCCTTTTCGGGCCGAGAAGCTAGCCGACGCCGCCGGCGCTCTCCACCTCGCCGCGGTCGGCGAGCTTCGCCACGATCAGCTCGCGGTTCATCTCGGCGATGAAGTCGGTGCTGATTTCCTTCGGGCAGGCCGCCTCGCACTCGAGGTGGTTCGTGCAGGCGCCGAAGCCCTCGGCGTCCATCTGCTCGACCATCGCGATGGCGCGCTTGTGTCGCTCCGGCTGCCCTTGGGGCAAGAGGTTCAGGTGCCGCATCTTCGCGGCGGTGAAGAGCATCACCGAGGCGTTCGGGCACGCGGCCACGCAGGCGCCGCAGCCGATGCAGGCCGCCGCGTCCATCGCGCGATCGGAGACGTCCTTCGGCACGAGCGTCGCGTTGGCCTCGACGGCCGAGCCGGTCGAGACCGAGATGTAGCCGCCGGCCTGGATGATGCGATCGAGCGCGCCTCGGTCGCACACGAGATCGCGCAGCACCGGGAAGGCCGCGGCCCGCCACGGCTCGACCCAGATCTCCTGCCCGTCGGCGAACTTTCGCATGTGAAGCTGGCACGTCGTCGCCGCGGTCTGCGGGCCGTGCGCCTTGCCATTGACGACGAGGCTGCACGTTCCGCAGATCCCCTCGCGGCAGTCGTGATCGAACGCCACGGGCTCTTTGCGGTCACGCACGAGCTGCTCATTGAGCACGTCGAGCATCTCGAGGAACGACATGTCGGGCGACACGTCGTCGACCTTGTAGTCGTGGAACGCGCCGTCGGCCTTCGAGCTCTCTTGACGCCAAATGTGCAGCGTAAAGCGCATTATTTGTAGCTCCTCTGGCTCAGCTTCACGGACTCGAACGCGAGCGGCTCTTTGTGCAGCGTCGGCGCCGCGCCCTCGCCTTGGTGCTCCCACGCCGCGACGTAGCAGTAGCCGTCGTCGTCGCGCATGGCCTCGCCGTCCTCGGTCACGCTCTCTTCGCGGAAGTGCCCGCCGCACGACTCGTTGCGACCGAGGGCGTCGCGCACCATGAGCTCGCCGAGCTCGAGGAAATCCGCCACGCGCCCGGCCTTCTCGAGCTCTTGGTTCAGGCCCTCGGCGCTGCCCGGCACGCGCACGTTCTCCCAGAACTCTCGCCGCAAGGCCGGGATCTTGACGAGCGCGTCCTCGAGGCCCGCCCGGTTGCGCGCCATGCCGCACTTCTCCCAGCACAGGAGCCCGAGCTCGCGGTGAAACGAGTCCACGGTGCGCTCGCCGCCGATCGCGAGCAGCTTCGCCGTGCGGTCCTTGACGGCCTTCTTCGCGGCCTTCACTTCCTGGTGATCCTGGCTCACGTCGCCGGGCTTCTGCTGCGCGAGGTAGTTGCCGACCGTGGCCGGCAGGATGAAGTAGCCGTCCGCGAGGCCCTGCATCAGCGCGCTCGCGCCGAGGCGGTTGGCGCCGTGGTCCGAGAAGTTCGCCTCGCCGCCGACGAAGAGCCCCGGCACGTTGCTCATCAGGTCGTAGTCGACCCAGAGCCCGCCCATCATGTAGTGCACCGCCGGGTAGATCCGCATCGGCGACTCGTATGGATCCTCGTCGGTGATGTGGTGGTACATGTCAAAGAGGTTGCCGTACCGCTCGGCGATGCGGTCCTTGCCGACCCGCTTGATCGCGTCGCGAAAGTCGAGGTAGACGCCGAGGCCTCCCGGGCCGACGCCGCGCCCCTCGTCGCACACGACCTTCGCTGCGCGTGACGCGACGTCGCGCGGCACGAGGTTGCCGAACGCCGGATAGCGTCGCTCGAGGTAGTAGTCGCGCTCGGCCTCGGGAATGTCCGCCGGGGTCCGCTTGTCGCCCGGGGTCTTGGGGACCCAGACCCGGCCGTCATTCCGGAG
>SYFR01000056.1 GCA_005800325.1 Myxococcales bacterium
CCGCGCCTTTCTCGGTCACCGCGCCTTTCTCGGTCACCGCGCCTTTCTCGGTCACCGCGCCTTTCTCGGTCACCGCATCTTTCTCGGGCACCGCCTCGGTCGCGGGCGCCTCGGTCACGGGCTCGGCGCCGGCGGTGAGCCGCGCCTCGAGCACGGGGATCGGCCCCGAGTCGAGCGTGGCGAGCAGCTGCACGGTCCAGACCCCCGCGCGGTCGAGGTTGAAGCGCGACCGCACGCGCTTGCCCGTGAGGCTCGTGAGCACGCGCTTCGGCTCGCCGCTCGGATCGAGCAACACGACCTTGGCGTCCGAGGCGTCGACCAGCAGGCGCGCATCGAAGCTCACCCAGCCGTAGACGCGCGTCGTCCGCGGCAGGGGCGCAAGCTCGGCGAGCGCATCCACCGTCACGGCGGCGAGCGTCGTCTCTCCGCTCGCGTCGATCTGGTGCGCGAGGCCGCAGCGGCGCAGGTTCGCCGGCGCGCCCGTCGTGCTCGAACCGCGCGCGAGCCACGCGTCGAAGCGCCCCGCGAGCGCGCTCGGGCTCCGCGACGCGAGCGACCATGCGCGCGGCCACGGCTGGGCGACGCCTTCGGCTTCTGTGAGCTCGGCGATCCGTTCCGACGACGGCGCGGCTTCCTTCCGCACGCGGCGAGCCAAGAGCTCCGAGGCCACGGCGTCGAGCGCGAGCGAGCGCGCACCGCACTCTCCGTAGAGCGACGCGAGCAGCCCCTCACTCGGGGCGCTCGCCGCGCGAGTGTCGCCGACCGCGCTCGATCCCTTCGCGCTCGGCCCCGCGGAGGCGCAGAGCGCCACGAGCGAAGTGGCCACGAAGACGGCGACGCGGTGCACGCTGGCACGCTACCGCGATCGCCTGCCGCGGGCCCAGTTGTCGGCGCCCGCACGTGTTGGGGCCGTGGTAGCTTCCGGCGCGGAAGATGGCGGAGGTCGGCAACGCAGCGAAGGTGGGGGCGATGACCGTGGCCCTTGGAGCCGCGCTTTTTGCGGGCTATCGCTTCGTATCGCGCGAGTCCGGGACCGCCAGCGGCTACACCGTGTGGGCCCTCCTGCCGGACGTCACCGGCGTCGCGCCGCGCTCGCGCGTCATGGTCTCGGGCGTGCAGGTCGGCGTCGTGCAGGACATCTCGCTCGCCGAGGGCAAGCCGCGCGTCGACATCCGCATGCGGCCCGAATATCCGCTCTACCTCGACGCCTCGGTCGGCAAGCGCGCGACGAGCCTCATCGGGGAGTATTACATCGTGCTGACGCCGGGCACGCGCGGTCTCGAGCGCATCCCCGACGGCGGGCAGATCACGCACCTGCTCGAGGACGCGAGCTTCGAGAGCCTGCAGCAACAGCTCAAGGACATCCTCGTCGACGTCAAGGGGATCACCCAGAGCCTCAACGAGACGGTCGGTAGCGACAAGGGCCAGAAGAAGCTCGAGGCCGTGCTCGATCACCTCGCGTCGATGACCGAGCAGCTCGACAAGACCGTCACCGAGAACCGCGACAACGTGCGCGAGACGCTCACGAACCTTCGCAGCATCAGCAGCGAGACGCGCCCAGAGGTCGCCGCCATCCTCGCCAACATCAAGGAGGTGACGGCCGAGGTGAAGGCCTTCACCAAGAAGACCGACGAGGGCAAGCCCGGCGGCGAGCTGCGACGGGCGATCGAGCGGGTCGACCGCGCGAGCGCGAGCCTCGAGTCGGTGCTGGGGCACGCCGATCGTGTCGCCGAGCACATCGACAAAGGGCAGGGCACGCTCGGCCGCCTCACCAAAGACGAGGCGCTCATCGACGAGGTCGAGGAGGTCGTCGAGGGCGTCGGCGAGCTCGTGGGCGGGCTGCGGCGCACGCAGACCATCGTCGGGCTTCGCAGTGACTACAATTTCCTCGCGAACACGCTCAAGTCGTACGTGTCGCTGCGCCTCCAGCCCGCCGAGGACAAGTACTACCTCGTCGAGCTCGTCAACGATCCGCGCGGCAAGCTCAGCATCGAGCAGATCGACGTCGACACGACGAATCCCAACGATCCGCCGCACTTCCGCGAGACGCGCACCATCACCACGAACGCGCTTCGTTTCAGCTTTCAGTTCGCCAAGCGCCTCGGTCCGGTCACCGGCCGCTTCGGCGTGAAAGAATCGACGGGCGGCATCGGCGTCGACCTCCACCTCTTCAACGATCGGCTCGAGCTCAGCCAAGATCTCTTCGGCTTCGGCGAGCAGGTGACGCCGCGTTGGCGCGTCGCGCTCGGCTACGAGTTCGTGAGCTCGCTGTGGCTCCTCGGCGGCGTCGACAACCTCCTGAGCGCGGATCGACGCGACTACTTCTTCGGGCTCCAGCTCCGCTTCAACGACGAAGATCTGAAGAGCATCCTGCCGTTCTCGGGCGGCGCGCTGGGCGCCGGGCGCTGACGTCGCTGTCGAAATTCGCGGCGCGAGTCGCTAGTCTTCGTCCGGCCTGCGCGCAGTTCGCGATTCGGCGTTGCGCGCTCGTCGGAGAATCCCATGAATCATCGCTCCATCTCGCTCGTGCTGGGCTCGCTCGTGCTGGGCTCGCTCGGCACGCTGCTCGTCGGCTGCAGCGACGGCGATGGGCCCGCGCAGCCGTCGTCCCCGGACGTCACCGGCACGACCTACTTCCAAGCGGCGAAGCCCATCCTCGACGGCCGCTGCGCGAGCTGCCACGTCGATGGCGGCATCGCGCCATTTGCGCTCGACACCTACGCGAGCGCCAAGCAGTTCAGGGACTCGATCAAGAGCGCCGTCGAGGACCGCACGATGCCGCCGTGGCTCGCGACCGACGGGTGCGCGGACTACGTCGCGGATCGCTCCCTCACGGACGAGCAGATCGCGACGATCGGCGCATGGGTCGACGAGGGCGCGCGCGAGGGCGATCCGGCCGCCGAGGCGGCGCCGCTCGATGCGGTCACCGCGACGGGCCTCACGCGCGTCGACCGAGTCCTCGAGATGCCGGTCGACTACGTCGCGCAGACCGAGCCCGACGACTACCGCTGCTTCGTCATCGACTGGCCCGAGACGGAGAGCAAATATGTCACCGGATTTCGCGCCAACCCCGGGACGCCCGAGGTCGTGCACCACGTCATCGCGTTCCTCATCGCGCCGAGCCAGGTCGCCGACATCGAGTCGCTCGACGCCGCGGAAGAGGGGCCCGGCTACACCTGCTACGGCGGTCCGGGCACGAACCAGGCCCGCTGGATCGGCTCGTGGGCGCCGGGCAATCCGGGCTACGACTTCGTCCCCGGCACCGGCATCGAGATCGTCCCCGGCGCGAAGGTCGTGCTGCAGATCCACTACAACACCCTCACCGCGGGGGCGCTCCCGGACCGCACCTCCGTCGCGATGAAGATCGACGACTCGGTCGAGCGCAAGGCGTGGATCCAGCCGTGGACGAACCCGCAGTGGCTCGACGGCGGCGAGATGGTGATCCCCGCGGGCAGCGAGGGCACGACGCACGAGTTCGGCTTCGATCCGACGCCGTTCCTCTCGAACGACAAGCCGCTGCGCCTCTACTCGGCGGCGCTTCACATGCACGTGCTCGGCAAGACGGCGCGCACCGAGATCGTCCGCGCCGACGGCGAGCGCGAGTGCCTGCTCGACATCGACCGCTGGGACTTTCATTGGCAGGGCGCGTACGGCTTCGCGGAGTCCAAGCTGCTCAACCCGGGCGACGAGCTGCACCTCGAGTGCAGCTGGGACAACCCGACGAACAAGGACGTGGACTGGGGCGAGGGCACGACCGACGAGATGTGCCTCGGCGCGTACTACGTCTCCGTCGAAGAGTGACGCAGCGAGGGCGAGGCCGCGCGGCCAGTTCGCCACACTAGGAACTCGCGGTGCGCTGTACTAGCCTCCTCGCCGTCGTGCGCGTGGGAGCTTCGCTGATGCGTTCGAGATTTGCGTCGGTCTCCGTGCTGTGTGCGCTCGTGCCGTGCGCCGTCCTCTTGGGCACGTCGAGCGCGGCAGCTCTCGAGTCGAAGGACCAGCCGAAGCCGCACGTGATGAGCGAGCCTGGCGACGTCACCGACGTCCTCGACTCGTTCGACAGCGAGGCCGGCGATCCCTTCGACATCTCGATCGCCGTGGGCTTTCAGTACTCGTCGAAATCCGCGCGCATCCTGCGCGAGACGGCGGTGTTCGAGCCCGGGCTCACGACCGGCGGGTTCACGGCCCGCACCATGAACGTCGCGAGCTACGCGGAGACGACGACGAAGCTCACGCCGCGCATCGAGGTCGGGATCTACAAGGATTTGGCGCTCTATTCGCGCATCCCGATCATCCTCAACAACGCGCGCACCCTCGGTGAGCTCGATGGCTCGGCCGGGAAGATCGGCGAGGTCGCGGCGGCCGCTCCGGGTGAGGCGCCGCTCTTCACGCTGCCGTTCAACGCGCCGGAGCGCAGCGGCATCGAGCACGTGGCGCTCGGCCTCGACTTCGCGATCCTGAACCAGGCGCGCGACTTCACGAAGCCGACGTGGGTGTTCGGCGCCGAGACGCGCATCAGCGCCGGTACGCCGATGCACGCGTGCAACGCCGATGCGGACATCCCCTGCGCCCACCCGGGCGACGTGAACCGCAACGGCCAGTTCGACAAGGACGTCGTCGGCGCCAACGGGCTCGAGCTCGAATCGCAGGCCGTCGCGAGCCGCGAGCCGGGTGTGACGCGCGGGACCGTGGCCCTCGAGGTCCACTCGCTGATGTCGAAGCGCATCAAGTACATCGAGCCGTACGGAGGGATCTCGGCGCTGTTCGAGTTTCCGACCGGCGACGAGACCGACTACGGCCAGTCGGATTTCGAGGGCGCGCTCGTCAATCACCCCCCGATCGTGGGCAACGTGTCCGTGGGCATGATGGTTCACCCCTGGGAAAACCGGGAGAAGTTCATGCGCCTCACCTTCGACATGCGGTTCGAGGGTGAGTACCACTCCGAAGGGCGCGACTACTCGGAGCTCTTCGACGCGCTCGGCTCGACCTCGGTGGCGTCGATGCGCGAGCCGAAGTGGGCGCGCTACCGCGGGTGCGCCGCGGCCGACGGCTGCACGGGCGAGACCATCAGCGTCGTCGACGCGAGCTCGTCGAAGACGTACTTCAGCGGGCTCACCGTGGTCGAGGGCTACGGCTCGTACCGGGCTTCGGGCTCGGCGACGTGGCGCATCGCAGAGTTCGTGAAGCTGCACTTCGGACTCGGGCTGCGCTTCGATCAGCCGCACGGGATCTCGCACGATCAGCCGTGCAACCCCGACCTCAAGGACCGCCCGCTCGAGAGCGGCCCGTGCCATTTCGTCGCCGCAGAGAACCAGGTCGGCGCGACCGGGATCCCGAACCCGGCGTATCACCCCGTGATCAACGCCGTCGGTCGCCGCTTCTACGTCGACGACAGCCTCACGTTCGATCTCTTCGCGCGCGCGATGGTGCTCTTCTGATCCGCCTCGCCATCACCGATGCAGAGGCCGGGCAGCGGCTCGACAAGGTGATCGCGGCCGCTACGTCCCTCGGGCGAGGCAAGGTGCAGGCGCTCTTCGGCGGGGGCTTGGTGACGCTGCGCGATGCGACCGGCCGGCGCGTTCGCGTGCGGAAGGGAGAGCGCGTCGCGCCGGGCTTCGTGGTCGAGCTCGCCGTCGAAGAGGCGGCGCTCGACGAGCGTGCGGTGCCGGACCATGCGCTCGCGCTCGACGTCGTGCTCGAGCGGCCGGAGCTCGTCGTGGTCGACAAACCCGCCGGAGTTGCGTCGGCCCCGCTCATCGCAGGCGAGCGCGGTACCGTCGCGAACGCGCTCCTGGCTCGCTATCCCGAGATGCAGGCGATCGGCTTCTCGCCGCGCGAGCCCGGGCTCTGCCATCGCCTCGACACGGGCACCTCGGGGCTGCTCATCGCGGCGCGCTCGACCGCGAGCTTCGATCGCGTCGTCACGCACCTGCGGTCGGGCGCCATGGACAAGCGCTACCTGCTCGTGTGCGAAGAGAGCGCCGGGTCGGAGCTCGAGGAGCACGGCACGATCAAGCTCCCGCTGACCGCGCATCCGACCGACAAGCGCCGCGTCGTCGTCTTCGAGGGGGACGAAGACTCCGCCGCAGAAGGGCGGCCGGCCGAGACGAGCTACCACGTGCTCGAGCGGCGCGGCACGAGAGCGCTCGTCGAGGCGTGTGCCCATCGCGCGTTCCGTCACCAGATCCGGGCGCATTTTGCGGCGCTTCGCGCTCCGCTCGTGGGCGACCCGCTCTATGGCGGTCCCGACGAAGGGCTCGGCCGCTACGCGCTGCACGCGAGCCACCTATCGTTCGCGGGCGACGAGCTCGTCGCGCAGTTCTCGGTCGACTCGCCGCTGCCCGAAGCCTTGGCCCGCCTCGTTCGATGAGCGCGAGCGCCGGGGCGGCGGTAGCCGACGGCGCGGACTACTTGTGCGAGAGCGCGGCGAGGCGATTCACGAGGCCCACGCTCAACACCGAGAGCGCCTCACGCACGAGTTTGTCGCGCTCGCTCGGCTTGCCGCCGACGCGGATGTGGCTGCGCGCGCTCGGTCCGCCCTCGATGCGCGCGACGATGGTGACCGCGAGGCGGACGACATCGCCATGGTTCGTCCATTCAAGGCGCGTGACCCGGCTCGAGAGCCTGAGCGGTGCGGAGCCCTTCGCCCAGCTGGCCTTGCGCGAGGCCTGCTTCAAGAGCTCGGTGAGGACGCTCGCGGTGCGCGCGCTGCCTTCGCCCTCGGGGACCACCACGTCCGTCCACACGACCTTCGCGCGGGCGGCGAATGCCGGGCTCGGCGTGAGGCCCAAGAGCGCGAGCGCGACCGCGATGACGAGCGAGTGCGCAGAGCGGCGCCGCATGGCCGGACGCTACCGAGCCAGCGTCGAGCGGGCCAAATCCCGCGCCGTCAGTTCTTCAGCGAGGTCATCGCGTCCGCCATGATCGTGCGGACGTTGCGGAACACGGTGAGCACGATGGCGAGGGCGATCGCCGCCTCGCTCGCCGCGAGCACGATGATGAACACCGTGAACACCTGGCCGGCGACGCCGCCCACGACGAAGTGTTCGAAGGCGATGAAGTTGAGCGCGGCCGCGTTGAGGATGAGCTCGACGCCTAGCAAGATGCCGACGGCGTTCCTGCGGGTCATCACCGTGAGGAGACCCAAGCCAAACAGCACCGCCGCGACGGTGAGGTAGTGAACGAGGCCGATCTGCATGGCTAGTGCTTCTCCCACTCGCGCTTGACGGCGCGCCGCGCGAGCACGACCGAGCCGATCATCGCGGCGAGCAGCACGACCGAGCCGAGCTCGAACGGCAAGAGGTAGTCGCCGAGGAAGGCGTGGCCGAGCTTGCCGGCGGAGGGGTTCGTCGCGCGCTCGCTCAGGCTCCACGCCGTCGTCGCCGCGACCTTGCCGAGCAACAAGAGAATGATCCCGACGAGGCCGACGCCCGCCAAGAGCCCCTGCGACGGGTTCGACACCTTCATGTCCTCGATGCGCGCCGTGAGCATCACCGCGAACAAGATCAAGGTCAGCGTGCCGCCGACGTAGACGAGCACCTGCGTCGCCGCGAGGAAGTCCGCGGACAGCGTCACGTACAGGCCCGCCACTCCGAGGAACGTGCCGAGCAGCGCGAGCGCCGAGTGGATGATGTTGCGCGAAAAGGCCACGACGCCCGCCGAGCCGAGCGCGAGGCCTGCGAGCGTAAAGAACATCAGCGTCTTGATGGGAGGCATCGGGGCGGCGGAACCTTGGGTCGCGGACGAGGAGCCCGCGACGGAGACAACACGGACGATGACCGGGTGAGTCGGGAGGGGCAAGAATGCTCTTTCACCCTCGCGGTGGGGCGGCGGAAGAGAGTCGCCAACCCTTCGGGGGCGGACACTAGTGCATCGAATCTCCTGAATCGATGCCTAAATGAGCACACCTTGCCTCGAGTCAGGTCACCGAAATCGCGAGGGAAGTTCGCTGCCTCACCATCGCGGGGCGGCGCCGAACCTCCCGTCGCTCGAGCGGACTCAGGCACGCGCGCGAACCTGTGCGCCATGTCCAGGTACGCAGCCATCGCCGGCCATCGCCGTGAGATGCCGCATTTTTCGGGTTTTTGCGCTTCCGATCGCAAAAGACCTGTGGTCTCGTCCGCGTCGCGCAGGGTTGTTGTCGATCACGCGCGTCGGGGAGCACTTGCGCCCCA
Source organism: Myxococcales bacterium (assembly GCA_005800325.1). Classification (GTDB taxonomy): domain Bacteria; phylum Myxococcota_A; class Polyangia; order Polyangiales; family Polyangiaceae; genus SYFR01. Next base: position 8,175 of record SYFR01000056.1, read on the forward strand.
TCTACTGGGAGGAAGATCCATGGCGAACAAGAAGGCGGCCACCAAGGCCATGACGAAGTCGGAGCTCATCGAGGCGTTGTCTGAGGCGGGTGGCGACGGCGTCACCAAGCAGCAGGTCAAGGGCTTGCTCGAGGCGCTCGAGCAGATCGGCCACAAGCAGCTCAAGAAGGAGGGGATCTTCACGCTCCCCGGCTTCGCGAAGTTTCGCGTGGTCAAGAGGGCAGCGACGCCCGCGCGCGAGGGCATCAACCCGCTCACGGGGCTCGCGACGGTCTACAAGGCGAAGCCCGCAAGCAAGGCGGTTCGCGCTCGTCCCGTCAAGGCGTGTAAGGACTGCACCGGCTGAGCGGCTGCGAACACGTCGGAGAGTTTCTCTTTTGGGCTGAGAGCGGGTGGAGGTTGTCACGATGACGAGTGCGATGGCGGATGGGGCGAGCGTCGCTCGCGGAGTGGGCGCGTGGGTCGGCTTCGGCTTGGCGATGCTCGCGGTAGGGTGCGGGGAGCCGGAAGTTGCGCCGCAGCCGTTGCCGACGGCGAGCGTCTCCGTGCCTCCTCCGC
>SYFR01000057.1 GCA_005800325.1 Myxococcales bacterium
CGCTGCACGCCGCCGTCCAAGACGTCCGAGAACACGAGCCGCGCCGTCGCGAGCGCGCGCGTCCCCTCAACGGCGCCATCGGTCAGGCGATAGCGAACGACGACCTCGCGGTGCTGCCCGCCGAACATCGTCCCGAGCTTCACACGCAGCGCGCCGTTCTGCCCCCACGCGCCTCGGAGCGCGCCGCTCACCCCCTCGATCCGCACGCCCGGCGCCGGGACGATCTCGACCTCGGCCGAGGTCGCCATCGTCGACTGCAGGAGCGCGAGCTCGCTCGACACGATCCCACCGAGCTCGGCAGGATCGCCGAGGTGAAAGAGCCGCCCGCTCGAGCGAACCGCCAGGGCGTTGAGGGCGTTCTCGTCGTAGTCGAGGCCGACGCCGAGCGCGGTCACCTGCGCGCCGTGTGCGACGCCGCTCTCGGCCAGGCTCGCGATCGCCTGCGTGTCGATCGTGCCCGCCGTCGCGCGCCCATCCGAGATGAGCACGACCCGCCGCACGAGATGCGACGCGGGCGCCATGCGGGCCAGCGTCTCCGCGCGGGCGAGCCCATCGAAGAGGTTCGTTGCGCCGTCCGCCTGCAGCTCGCCGATCGTCCCCAAGATCATCGCGCGGGTCCTCGCGTCGAGCCGCGTCGGCGCCACGAGATCGCGCGCGTGGTCCGAGAACGCGACGACGCTGACGACGTCGCCGTCGGAGAGCTTCTCGATGAGCGTCCGCGCCGCCTCGCGGGCACGAACGATCTTGTCGCCCGCCATCGAGCCCGAGGTGTCGACGACGAGGGCCACCGCGGTCGGCACGTGGGCCGCGTGCGCGAGCTTCGGGACGTCGATCCACACGCCGAGGGTCTGGCTCGCGCCGCCCGCGAGCACGAACTGGCTCGCCGCGGCCGCGCCCAACCAGCTCGACGCCGCCGGGCCGTCCTCGGCGGCCACGATGACCTTGCCGCCGCCGGCCTCGCTCCCGGTGAGCGGAGCCGCGATGACCTCGCTCGCGCCGGAGCCGCTCGGAGGATCGAGTCGCGCGGAGTCCCCATGCGCGTCCGCCGAGAGCGCCGCCTGAGGCACGGTCGTGACGCCGTTCGCGCAGCCGAAGAGGCCACAGGCGAGCAGAGAATACAGGGCAAACTTCGGCACAACAGGCTTCATGTTCCTCGTCCTTACGTCGGGCGAGCGTGCACGAGGCCGCCGAAACTGGCGCGCTCGGATCGCTCGGGGTTTTCCCTCCAACGTGCGACGGGTCGATTCGATCTACGGCGTCTGGCGCACGAGCGCGTCGCCCACCGCGCGACGTGACACGGCGTCCGCCGCCGTGGTATCAGACCGCGCGTCGGGGCCCCATCGGCACAGTTGCTTGGTCGTGGTGGGCTCGTCGGCTACTCTCGTTTTCGGTGTTCGCTTTCCGCGCTCATTTCGAGTGGCGCGGACCCACTACTGCCCTGGAGGATTAGGCCGTGGCTATTCAGCTCAGAAACTTGGCACTCTCGCTCGCGCTCGTCGCCCTCGGGCCGGCGGCGATGATTTCCGGCTGCAGCGAGGACGGCGACGGCGGGACGGTCAGCCCGTCGTCGACCGGAGCCGGCGCGGGCGGCGACACGAACACGGGGCTCTGCCTCCTCAACAGCTGCACCGAGGACGCTCACTGCGACGGCTGCCCCGACGGCCGCAACACGTGCCTCGAGAACGAAAATCGCTGCGTCGCTTGTGACCCCGCCACGGGCCAAGGCTGCAAGACCGGCGAGACGTGCTCGCCCTACGGCCTGTGCGTTCCGACGGGCCTCGAGTGCCCGGCCGACGCGATGGGCAACCCCACGGTCAAGTGCACGAAGAACGCCGACTGCGCCGCGTGCAGCCCGATGCACCAGGTCTGCGACACGATGACCGGCAAGTGCCAGGCGTGCACCGCGACCAACACGCAGCACTGCCTCGCGAGCGACATCTGCCTCGGCGGGAAATGCTCGCCGAAATGCCCGAAGAGCTGCACCAAGGACAACGACTGCGGCCAGTGCGGCGGCCCCGGCAACGAGGCGCACGCGTGCTTCAACCACAAGTGCGGGCAGTGCTCCGACACGTTCCCCTGCCCCGCTGGACAAGACTGCCTCAACGGCGTCTGCACGCCGCCCTGCGGTCTGCCCGGCACCGAGGCCGGCACCTGCACCACGACCGAGGACTGCCAGTTCTGCGGCGATCCGATGGCGGCGAAGAAGTGGGACTGCAAGACGCCGGTCAACGACCCGTCGCACGGCTTCTGCGTGCCGCCGGCGAACGGCTGCTCGGACCTCGGAGAGAGCGTGATCGTGCTGCCGCCGCCCTTCGATCAGTACACCCAGACGTGCTCGAAAGACGCGGACTGCGAGCAGTCGAAGGCCGGCATCTTGTACAACGTCGGCACGCTCATCAAAGACCTCGTCGGCAGCGACACCATCGACGTCGGGATCAAGGAGATCAAAATCCAGGACGCCAACGTGAACTACCCGATGCCGATCTGCGCGAACGTGAAGATCAACGAGCAGATCAGCTGCGGGATCTGCGTGCCGTGCAAAGAGGACGCGGACTGCGAGCCGATCAAGGTCAACCCGATCCTGCTCAACCTCTTCAAGGGTGACGCCATCGCGTCGCTCGCGGGCATCGTGCTGGTGCAGCTCATCTGGGGCAAGGGCGAGGAGCCCGCGCTCCACTTCTTCTGCCAGCCGGTCGCGGCCGGCTACGGCGCCTGCATTCCTTGCGGCGATCCGACGCAGCCGTGCGGCGAGACCGGCGGCGGCGGCATGGGCTCGGGCATGTGCGACCACAACGTCTGCGACGAGGGCGGCGCGCTCAACACGAGCTGCAGCGACTGCGCCGCGAACGTGTGCGCGAAGGACTCGTACTGCTGCACGAAAGAGTGGGACGCGCAGTGCGTGATCGAGGCGGACAAGTACTGCAACGACGTCTGCACCGGCGGCGGCAGCTGCCAGCACGACCCGTGCACCGCGGGCAACGCGCTCAGCGACGCGTGCGGCGACTGCGTCAGCGACGTGTGCGCAGCGGACTCGTACTGCTGCACGCAGAATTGGGACTCGCTGTGCGTCTCCAAGGCGAAGGACACGCAGAAGTTCCCGTCCTGCGCGCAAGCTTGCGGCGGCAGCGCGGCCTGTACGCACGACGAGTGCAAGGCGGGCGGCGCACTCAACGAGCTGTGCTCCGATTGCGCGACCGACGTGTGCAACGAGGACTCGTTCTGCTGCACCAACGAGTGGGACCTCACGTGCGTCGACATTGCGAAGAAGACCGCGACCTGCGGCTGCTGAAGCACATGGACCAGAAACAGGGCTAGCCGCACTGCGGCTCCCACGAAACGCTGCGCAGTGAGCCCGCCGCTCGCCGCGCGGCCGATGCGGGCCTCGCTCCTTCGGGATCGGGGCCCGCTGCGTTTGTGGGCACCTACGCGCCCTCGGACAGCAAGGGCGGAAAGCCGCGCCTCGACGCCCCTCCGCGATGCGCCTATCCTCGGGCCGTCACATGCGGATACCGAACTTCGGAGCGAACCTCGCGCGGTCGCTCGCGCTCGCGGCCGCAGCGCTCGTGGTCACGGTGCCTGCCGATGCCCTCGCCTTCTGCCGGAGCACGACCTGCGGGAGCGACTGCCCGCGTGATTTCGACGACTGCAAGACGACCGGCGAGAAGCTCTTTTGGCCGACGATGTGCGTCGGCTTCAATCTGCAAGAGGACGCCTCGGCGCACATCGAGCTGTCGGTCTTCGAAGCGGTCGCGCACAAGAGCTTCGTCGCGTGGAGCGATCTCGACTGCGACGGAGGCACGGCGACCTTGGCCTTTCAGCGGCTCGACAACGTCGCCTGCCACCGGGCCGAGTTCAACCCGAAGGGCAAGAACGCCAACGTCGTCCTCATCCAGGACAACCGCTGGACGTACCACTCCGGCGACAACACGCTCGCGAAGACGACCGTCACCTTCGACACCGACACCGGCGAGATCCTCGACGCCGACATCGAGCTCAACCACGCCTACAACGAGTTCACCGTGGGCGAGGAGCTCGTCATCTACGATCTGCAGTCGATCCTCACGCACGAGATCGGCCACTTCATCGGGCTCGATCACACGCCGGACTACTCGGCCACCATGAACGCAGCCTACGAGCCGAGCACGATCGATCTGCGC
>SYFR01000058.1 GCA_005800325.1 Myxococcales bacterium
ATCGGCATCCAACCGGATGTGCTCTTGTGTCGCTGCGATCGGATGCTCTCGCGCTCGATGAAGGAGAAGATTGCCCTCTTCTCGAACGTACGCGTGGAGAACGTGATCGGCGCCGTCGACGTCGAGTGCATCTACGAGCTGCCGCTCGTGCTTCATCGCGAGGGCCTCGACGACGCGCTCAGCGAGATGCTCAACATCTGGTCGCGCCAGCCGGATCTCTCGAATTTTGCGCGCATCGTCGACCGCTTCAAGCAGCCGCCGAACGGCGTCGTGAAGATCGGCATCGTCGGCAAGTACGTGCACCTGAAGGACTCGTACAAGTCGCTCCACGAGGCGCTCATCCACGGCGGCCTCGAGCAGGGCGTGCGCCTCGATCTCGAGTACGTCGACTCGGAGCTCATCGAGAAGGACGGCAGCGCGCTGCTCGGGCACCTCGACGCGATCCTGGTGCCAGGCGGCTTCGGGGATCGCGGCGCCGAAGGCAAGATCGACGCGATCCGCTTCGCGCGCGAACAGAAGGTCCCGTTCTTCGGGATCTGCCTCGGCATGCAGCTCGCCGTCGTCGAATATGCACGCGGCGTGTGCGGCATCACCCGCGCGAACTCGCGCGAGTTCGACAAGGACGGCGCCGACTGCGTCATCGATCTCATGCGCGACCAGCACGGCGTCGTCGACAAGGGCGGCACGATGCGGCTCGGCGCGTACCCGTGCCACCTCGAGAAGGGCTCGCTCGCCGAGCGCATCTACGGCACGACGCGGATCAGCGAGCGTCACCGCCATCGCTACGAGGTGTCGAACGCGTACCGCGAGCAGCTCTCCCAGGCGGGGCTCGTGTTGAGCGGCCTGTCGCCCGATCGGCGCTTGGTCGAGATGGTCGAGCTGACCGAACACCCCTTCTTCGTGTGTTGCCAGTTCCACCCCGAGTTCAAGAGCCGGCCGACGAAAGCGCACCCGCTGTTCGCGAGCTTCGTGCGTGCGGCGCTGGATCGGCGCCAGTGGCGCGCGGCCGACGCCGATGCGCCCGCCCCCCAGCCGACCGAGTCGGCCAAGGGCCTCACGGTGAACTGACCGCCGGCGCGCTCAAGCCCAGTCGTCGAGCCGCACGCACGGGAGCTGCTTCAGCGCAGCGGCGGCGAGGAGCTCCGGCAGCGCCAAGACGCCCGCGGGCGTGAAACCTCCGCGCTCGGCGGCGTCGTGGAGCAACACGATGGCGCCGTCCTCGAGGCTCGGAGCGATGCGGCGCACGACCGCATCGACGGTGGTGCCCGCGAGCCCATCGCGCGCGCGCACCGACCATCCGACGATGGTGAGATCGAGCGCGTCGGCGACGCGCGCCATGGCCGGACTGACATGGCCGATCGGCGCACGAAAGAGCCGCGGCCGCACGCCGATGGCGCGCTCGATCGCGAGGATCGCGCGCTCGAGGTCGCGCCGCACGTGCCCCGGCGAGCGCAGCGAAAACAGCCTCTCGTGCTCGTAGCCGTGAACCGCAACGAGATGCCCGCGCGCGCGAATCGATGCCGCGAGCTCGGGGTGGGCGTCCACCTTGCGCCCAATGAGAAAGAACGTCGCCTTGGCGTTGGCCGCGTCGAGCGCGTCGAGCACCCGCGGCGTCGTCGACGGATCCGGCCCGTCGTCGAAGGTGAGCGCCACGCCGCGCGCACCGCTGCCACCGTGCGTGAGCACGTCAGCGAACATGCCGAAGCCCGAGAAGAGGACGCCGCCCGTGACGAGCGCGACGTACGCGACGAGCGCAGCCACCGCGACGGCCAATGGCGGAGGCTCCGTGGCGAGCGAGTAGCCGACCCCGACGAGGGAGAGCGACGTCGCAAAATAGAACAGGGCGCGAGCGATGGGCACGGTGCTGCGGCCCTCAGCGACGGCGATCGTCCGCGTCGAAGAGGCCAGCGAGGACCGCGCCAACGAGCGCGAGCGAAGTCATCGCGAAGCCTCCGACGGTGAGCCCGTGGGCGTCACCGACGAGCCGCGCGACCGGCGGAAAAATGCGCAGCGCTGCGAGCGGCAGCGGGATCGTGAGCAGCGTGCGCGCGAGCAGCAAGAGCAGCGGCGCCAGCACCACGCCGATGACGCCCTTGATCATCACCTGGATGCGGCCTGCCGGCTCCCACGGCTTCGTGCCGGCGATCACGGCGCTCACCACCGCGAGCGCGAGCGCGGCTGGATACGCGGCGACGGCCGGCGGCATGGCGAGCCCCTGCGCCACGAGCGGGTAGCCGAGGAGCGCGCCGGCGATGCAGCCCTTCACGAGTCCGACTGCGAAGCGCAAGAGCATGCGCCCGGTGTTACGATGCCGATCAAGCTCCGGCAAGGTGCCGTTGCGGCGACGCGACGCGGGGCCCAGATTTCTCGTATGAAACGCGAACGTCGGACGGCTGGTGCGCACGCGGTCGCGGAGCCCACGGGCTTCGCACGGACCTTCGAGCGGACCTTCGGCGACATCGTGGGGCGCACGCGCGGGAGGTCGCTCGAGCTCGGGCTCGGCCTCGCGGTCGCGCTCGGGACGTCGAGCTGCGCGAGCCTGTCGGGCGGCGCCACCAACGTCGTCGATGTCGCGCAGCCTTACGTGCGCGCGCGCGCCGAGCGGGATCTCGCCTGCCCGCCGCAGAGCGTGTCGATCGAGCGCACGCTCGGCAATCGCTACGTCGCGCGAGGCTGCGGCCGCTCCGCGAGCTACGACAGCGCGTGCGAGGATCTCCAATGCGCCATCGCCGAAGTCGGCGTAGAACCCCCGGCATGGCGCGACCGCCCCGAGCCGCTGGACGCCTTTCGCTAGCGCGGCGAGTCCTGACGCAGCCGGCGCCTCGGTCCCGAGACGCGGCGCTCGGCCCGAGATCCGCGGGCGTGTTCGGCGTCGCCGCGCTCGCGCTCTGCCTATGGCTCTCGGGGTGTGGCGGGTGCGATCGCGAGTCGGCCGCGACCTCGAGCGGAAGAGGCGCGGACACCCCGCGGGCGGTGCGGCTCTATCTGATGAGCGACGTGGCGGGCGCGCTCGAGCCGTGCGGATGCAGCAAGGACCAGCTCGGCGGGCTCGATCACCTCGCGGCGTTCATCGCGACAGAGTCGAAGCGCGCGGCGCCCCACCTCGTCTTGGCGAGCGGACCGTCGTTCTATCTCGATCCGATGCTCGACGCGGATCGCGCGACCCAAGACAAGTGGAAGGCCGAAGCCATCGCGCGCACGCTGAAGTCGCTCGGGCTCACAGCCTTCGCGCCCGGCTACAATGATTTTGCCGCAGGACCCGCGGAGCTCGCCCGCCTCGCCGAAGCGTCCGGGGGCGCGATGCTCGGGGTCGGGTTGGGCGGCGTCGCGGTCACGTCGCGAAAGCTCGTCGAGCAGGGCGGCATCAAGGTCGGCGTCTTCGGCGTCAGCGATCCGCGCGATCTCGGGAGGGCCCCCGAGGGGATCTCGCCGCCGGCAACGGACCAGCTCATCACGCTCGTGCGCCAGGAGGTCGCCGCGCTGGAGCGCGAAGGCGCGGAGCTCCTCGTGGGCCTCGTGACGATGGATCGAGGCGCTGCGCTGCGCATCGCCGACGCGGTCCCCGAGCTCGACGTGCTGCTCGTCGGACGGCCCGTCGGGCGCGGAGCGGCGAACACCGCGCAACCTGCTCCCGAGCTCGTGAATGGCGTGCTCGTCGTCGGGACCGCGAACCACGCTCAGACGGTGGCGGTCGTCGACGTCGTCGCCACCGGCCGCAAGGGCGCGCTCAAGCTCGCGGATGCGGGCGGCGTCGCGCGTGCTGGGCAGGTCGCCGAGCTCTCGCGGCGCATCCGCGAGCTCGAGCATCGCATCACCGCGTGGGAGAAGGGCGGCACCGTCGCGGCCGCCGATCTCGCCGCTCGCAAGGCGGAGCTGGCGAAGGTCGTGGCCGAGCGTGAGGCCCTCACGATGCCGACAGCCCCGCCGAGCGGCGACTATTTTCGGTACGCGGTCGAGGAGGTGCGCGAGCGGCTCGGCGACGACGAGAGCGTCGTGTCGCTGATGCGCGAGTATTACCAGCGCGTGAACGACCACAACAAGACCGCGCTCGCGAGCCTCCTGCCGCCGAAGGTCGGGAGCGGCGAGGCGGCGTACATCGGCGTCGACGCGTGCACCGACTGCCACGCCGAGGAGCGCGCGGTGTGGGACAAGACGGCGCACGCCCACGCGTACAAGACGCTCGCCGACGACTTCAAGGAGTTCAATCTCGAGTGCGTCGGCTGCCACGTCACCGGCTACGGCAAGCCCGGCGGCTCGACGGTCGCGCACGTCGAGAAGCTGCGCGATGTGCAATGCGAAGACTGCCACGGCCCGGGCTCGCTGCACGCCGCAAAGCCCGAGAAGAAGGACCTCATCGCGCTCGCGCCCGATCCGAAGGGCTGCGTCGATCGGTGCCACCACTCGCCGCACGTCGAGGGCTTCGACGCGAAGGCCAAGATGGAGCTCGTGCTCGGTCCCGGCCACGGCAAGTAGCCGGCTCACGCGGGAGGAATGGTATGGTGCGTGCCATGCGCCTCCGACGTGCCTTCGCCGCCGCCGCCCTCACCGCGACCGTGCTCGCCGCACCGAACGTGGGGGCCGAAGAGTGCGTGCCGCCGCGGATCCTGTTCGTCGTCGACGCGTCGGCCTCGATGCTCCAAGGGATCGAGAACACGACCAAGTGGGACGCGCTCGTCGACTCGGTCGAGGCGGTGCTCGCCACCTATCCGGATGCGGCCCAGTACGGCCTCATGACCTTCCCCGGCCCCGGCGGAAAGTGTGCGATCGGTGACGTTGGCATCGACGTCGCGACCGGCACAGCGCAACAGATCGTGGGCAAGCTCGCGGGGCTCGCCATCCCGTCCGACGCCGCGACGCCTGCGGGCCAGTCGCTGATGACGGCTTCGAAGTACTCGCTCATCACGGACCCGGCGTACGCGAACTACGTCGTGTTCATGACGGACGGCCACCAGTATTGCTACCTCAATGGCGGCGCCTCCTGCGTGACCGCGAGCGACTGCCAGCTCATGGGCGTTTCGCCCTGCCCGACCTGCATCCCCGATCAGCCGGAGGGCTGCTACTGCGTGCAGAAGTGGCCGGCGCTCGGCGCTCAGGCGCTCGCCGGCGCCGGCGTCACGACGTTCGTCGTGGGCTTCGGCGACAAGGTGAACATCAAGGCGCTCAACCAGACCGCGGACGCGGCGGGCACCGGGCTCCCGGGCTGCGATCCGAACGCGAGCACGCCGAGCTGCTACTACCAGGCGACGAAGCCGGCCGAGCTGACGGCGGCGTTCAGCACCATCTTGCAGCAGGTGGTGATCGAGAAGTGCACGGGCCCGTGCGGCATCGAGGGCGAACGCACCTGCAGCGCGAACGGCTGGGGCGCGTGCGATGCGCCGCCCACGGTCGCGTGCATGTCGAGCTGCGGCACCGAAGGCACGCAGACGTGCGTCGACGACGCGCTCATGCCGTGCTCGTCGGAGATCGACTGCGGCGGACAAGGCGGGCAGGGCGGCACGACCGCCGTCACGACCGCGAGCGCGGGCGGCGCGGGCGGAGCAGGAACGACCGGCGGCGACGGCGGCAGCGGGCTCACCGGGATCGCGAACGACCCCGAAGAAGACGGGGCTTGCGCGTGCCGCACCGCAACGTTCTCGCGCGGCGACGGGCGCGTGGGCTTCGCGGCCGCGTGGCTCGTCGCCGGCCTCGCCCTCGCTCGCCGACGGCCGCGCGCGGCGTAGGCCCTCAGGCCGCGAGAGCATGCACCGTAGGCACTCACGCAAGAGAAGC
>SYFR01000059.1 GCA_005800325.1 Myxococcales bacterium
CCGCTGCCAGTGCCACCGCCGCCAGTGCCACCGCTGCCAGTGCCACCGCCGCCAGTGCCACCGCTGCCAGTGCCACCGCCGCCAGTGCCACCGCTGCCAGTGCCACCGCTGCCGCCCGCGCTCGCACCACCGCTGCCACCGCTGCCGCCCTGCGTGCCGGCGCATTGGCCACTATGGCAGTCAATTCCCCCCGAGCACAGCTTGCCATTGTCGCAAGCGCCGCAGTCGATGCCGCCGCAATCGACGTCCGTCTCTTTGCCATTGAGTCCGGCGTCGGTGCCGGTTGGCGGCACGCACTCGCCTCGACCGTCGCACACCTCGTCGCCCGGGGCGTCCGTGCAGGGCGTGTTCCTCACCGCGAGCGCCGCCTTGCAGCTGCCGCTCTCGCACGAATACGCCTGGCAGTCGCTGCTCGCCCCGCAGTCTTGCGCCACCGTCGCCGCGGTGCACTCCGGGCCGCCGCCGGCGCCACCGCCGCGCTGCGCCGCGCCGCCGATGCCACCCTCACCGCCGGGGACGATGCTCGGCTCGGGGGCATTCAGGAGCGAGCAACCGGCGACGACGACACCGGCGCAGCCGCCTGCGGCCGCGAAGGGCGTGCACAGCGAGGTCGTCCCCATGAAAGAGCGTTGGACTACCACGGCTCTCATCATCCCGACTCTCCGCTCACCCGCTGCCCCTGCCTCCGCTCGCGACCGCTCACCGCTCACCCGCTGCCCCTGCCTCCGCCCGCAACCACAACCCGGGTACGTGCAACCGATCGGTGCCACGACGACTGGGCAAATACGCATGACCCGCAGTCGTGCATCACACCCCTAGCCGCACCGCCACCAAACCGCAGCACCCCGCCGGCTCGCGAGCTCGATGCGACGGCCAGCACAGCGACCCAAATCAGCTTGCGCTAACCACGAGCAGAGCCACAGCGGCCACTTCACGCGGCACCCCGGACCGGACCAATCCGCGCTCCAGCGGCACTGCCGGGAGGTTGTCGCCCAGCTCGCCCGCGCTGTCGCCGCGGTAGGCTGTGTCGCCCAGGCAGAGCTGGCCGTAGACCGCGCCGCTCGCGGCCTGGTCGCCCGGAGCCGCCGACGCTGGCGCAAGCGGGTCAGTCAGCCCAACAGTCAGGCCCCTCTCAGCCCTTCAGCATCGCCTTGATGATCTTGGGCTCTTGATTCGAGATGTGGTCGTGGCACAGGCCCGCCGCCTCGAGCAGCGTAGCGTGCACGTCCGCGGGCCGCAGACCCACGCCCAGCTCGTCGTCGGGCGCCCCCGTCTCGAGGTCGACCGGCCGGGCGTCGAAGGTCGTGTCCTTGTTGGCGCCGATGGCCTGATTGCCCTTGATGCCATTTCCGGCGACGAGGCACGCCGACGCCAGGTGGTGGTCGCGGCCGCCTTGCACGTTGATGCGCGGCGTGCGGGCGAACTCCGAATAAGCGAGCAGCGTCGTCCGGTCCCAGAAGCTCTTGCCGTTCTTGTCTTCGGTGTTCTTGAGATAACTGATGAGATCGCTCACGGCGTCGAAGCCCTCGCGCTGGCGCTCGGGGTGATTGCGCAGCCAGTCGTCGTCGAAGTGCGCGTCCGTCACGGAGATGAGCCGCATGAGCACGACCTGGCTCACACCGTTGACGAGGGCCTGCGCCGCGAGCGCGGCCTGGCCCTTCGCTTTGCCGCTCAGCGAGCTCGAGGGGCTCGCCTTGTTCACGCCGAAGGCGTCGTAGAGCTTGTCGAGCTGGCTGCCTGCCGGCGGGCTGGCCTTGAAGTCGAAGTGCTTCCACAGGCCGCCATTGGCGAGCGTCTGCGCCGTATTCCACGCCCCGCGGTGCGACGTGACGTGCCCATTCGTGTCGTATTGGTCGTGCGCGCAGTGCTCGCCGTGGTGAAACGCCGCGGCGGCCTTCGCGACGGCGGGATCGACCGCGAGCGAGGCATTGAGCGGCCTCAGAACCTGGAGCATCTCCGCATAGCCGGGGACCTTCAGCCCGCTCGCGCCCGCCGGGAAACCCTCGTTGTAGGTCTCGCTGCCGCCTGCCACCAAGGTCGGGATCTTGAAGTCCTCGAGGTGCCCCGAGACCGAGGCCCACGCCGTGTCGATTGAGCTCCCCGACGCGGAGAGGCCGCGCGGGAACTTGCCAGTGAGAAAGTACCGCAGGCCCACCTCGTGGGTGAGCGTTCCCATGTTCACGCCGCGCACTACGCACAGGTCGCTCTTGTGCTGGTCGACGAGCTTCGTGCTGATGGCCGGTCCGTACTGCACCGCGCTGCCGGGCGGCTGATAGAGGCCCGTGCCGCCGGTATTGGTCATCATCTGCTGGACCAGCGGATCGGTGATGCGGTCGTAGGCCGTCTCGATCCCGGCGTTCGCGTCGTTGAACTCCTGGTGATTGCGCGGATCGAGCGACAAGAGCACGTCCCAGCCGCCGGCGAACTCGCACACGATGAGCAGCGGCGCTTCGTCCGGCGGCGTGCACGCGTCGTCGGCGCGGGCGGTTGGCAGCCCCACGAAGCCGTCGAGCAGGAGGGCTCCCGTGCCGAGGCCCGCGGCCGACAGCACATTTCGGCGAGACACGAGGTTCTTCATGATCGGCATCGCTCCGGCGTCAGTCGTTGTGGAAGAGCGGGGACTCGAACAAGGTCACGCACACGCCACGCCAGCCCTCGGCCGCCGGCGACAGCTCGCCCCCCTCGGGCGCCGCGCCCTCGCCCGCCGCGTGAACGGCGACGAGCGACGTCACCACGGAGTCCGTCGCGGCGAGGCGCAGCCCGAGGAAGCGCAGCACGAGGTATTGCACGTTCTCGGTGAGCTGCGCTTCGGTCGCGCTGGCGTCGACGGGCGCCTTCGGAAAGAGGGCGCGCGTCGAGGCGTCGCCGCGGAGTTGGTCGTTCTTTGCCATTTGGGTGCATACGTCGCGCGCCGCATCGCCGACGAACTTGAGATAAAGCGCCGACGAGACGCCGCTCTCTTCGGTCGTGCTCTGGTAGTCAGGGCGACCGAGCGCCTTACCGAAGGCGGCGTCGGAAAATCCGTTCTGCCCGTTGACCTTCCACTCGATCGGCTTGCCGTCGAGGTCCGTGCCCGCGACCACGCTCATCGCGGCCTGGAGCGTGTCGAGCCGCATGCGGCGCACCGAGCGGCCGAGCGGCGCGGTGTCGCCGCCGACCAAATCGTCGGGGCCCACGCTCGGCGTCGCTTCGGCATCGACCTCCGGCTGCTCCCATGGCGCGGGCCCCGTCGTCGCCCCGCCGTGCGTCGCCTCATCGGCTTGGCAGCCAGCCACCGCCGCAGCCAGCGTTACCGCGGCGAGCGCCACGAGGCCCGCGGCAAGCGGCGACGACCGCGCCTCTTGGCGAGTCTCTTGGCTAGTCCCATGGCGAGTCTCTCGCCGAGTCGGTGGCCGAGTCTTCATGGCGCCCTCCGATAGGCCGGCAGCTTCACGAGCGCGCGAATGGCCTCTCTCAAATCGTCGTGTTGCGCGAAGGCTGCCGCGACGGCGGCGAGCTCATCGCCTTCGAAGGTGAGCGAGGTGACGTCGAGGTCGGGGGCGCGCTTCATCAGATGCTCGAAGAGGTGCTCGACGGCGACGCGGTGAAATCCGGCGGCTCCTTCTTTGCCATTCTCCAGCCCCTTCATGATGTCCGCCTGCGCGAGCGCGAGCGGGCCGGCGTCGAAGTTTGGCTGCACGTCGGGGTGCTCTACGTCCGCATATTGCAGCGCCTTCAGCCGGTAATTGCGAAGGTCCGGGTCGGCGAGATCCGCGACGGGAACGTAGTAGCGGCTGCACCAGGCTGCCGACGACGGAAACTCCGGCAACTGGCCCCGATCGCACAGCGTCTTCGTCGTGAAGTGGTCGGCGAAGTCGAAGAGCATGGTCGTCCCCGACTCGACGAACTGGCCAAAGTAGCTGGCGAGCGGCTCGAGGGTCGTGTGGCAGCCGCGGCAGACGCAGCGCGTGGTGAGATCGTCGCCGACTGGCATGCAATTCTCGTCCTTCGTGCTCGGCGGCTCGAAGTAGCGCCCCTCGAACGCGACGCGGTAGCGGTTGGCGCGCCCTCGGTTGGTCTGGAAACGCAAGAGATACGCCGGCAGGGTCAAGACGCCCGCGTGGACGCCGCCGCGCTCGATCGGAACCCAGGTGTTCGCGTCGACGTAGGCGAGCTCCGGCAGCGCACCGTCCGACTCTTGCCAGACGTTTTGCAGGAGCGAGACCTGTTGCTGCTGCCCGAGGTGTTTGAAATAGTGCGTAAGGGTGCCGTTATAGTAGGCGCGCTTCGTCGTCACGATGTCCGAGTACGGTTTGCCGCCCGTCGTCGAGTCGTCGATGGTGCGCAAGATCTGCTCGCGCATGGCGCGATGCACGGCGAGCTGCACGGGGTCGCGAATGATGCAGTTCTGCAGGTCCGGGCCGCAGCCGCAGGTGTCGCTCTTGCCTTGTGCGGTCACGTGCGCGCACGAGTGGGTGCCGGCATCGACGCCCGACGGGATCGTGTAGCTCGCCGTCGTCTGCGCCTCGAAGGCGCACACCTTGAGGGTCTTGCTCGGATCGGGCTCCCAGTAGGGATGCACCTCGACCCAGCCCTCGAGGCGCAGCGGTTTGCCCGCCTCGACGCCGAAGTCCTGCGCAATCGGCTTGCCGTTCGCGTCGTAGCCGAGCGCCGGATCGGTCAGCTGGTTCTTGTTTTGGCAGCGATGCGTGCCGTTGCCGCCGCGGTAGATCGCGCGCCTGCCGAAGGTCGAGTAGATGACGTTTCCCGCCACGGTCTCCGGGCTGAGTGAAAACCCGACCGAGTCGAGCGACGGCGCCGAGTTCGTCCACAAGAGGGCCTCGTGGTAGCGGCGCATCTCGAGGCGAAACTCGTCGCTCGCGAGGAAGGCATCGAGGACGGAGTCCGGCAGCTCGTCGAGTCCGGCCACGGCCTCGTACTCGGCGACGTCGGGCACGGTGCCGCGTAAATCGATCGACAGCCGCCGCAACAGCCGCTCGATCGGGATCGGCTGGTGCAGCCGGCACGCGTCTTCCTCGGCGCGCGACGTACCGGGCGCACCGAGCGCGGCTAGGGCGATCAGCGCGGCAGCCCAGGTCGTCCCTAGCACCACTCGTGGTCTCGGCATCGAGGCTCCTCCGTCCAGGGCGAGCGCCGCCGCCCGCGAAGAGCATTGCACCGCGCTCCGCGGCGGCCGTCAAGGGCAGCAACAGGGCGGGGTGCAGGACAGCAGGGCTCTACGGCGCGGGGAGTTTCCGGCATACTCGTTCGCGATGCCACGGCCCTTCGGGATCTTCGCCGGCGTAGCTTGCCGGTCGCTGCTCGCCGGCGCGGCGCTCGGGCTCGCCGCTTGCGGGCCTGACCACGAAACGACCGCGGCGGCGACCGGCGGTGCGGGAGGCGGCGGAGGCGACGGCGTGCCGACGCTCGAGGTCGTCTTCGGCGCGCCGACGAGCGAAGGGGACGTGGCAGTGGTGGCGACCGCAACGATCGAGGGCTACGCGTCGTCGGCGGCCGCGCGCGGTGCGCTGACGCTCATTGGCACGTCGGTCGGCGCGTACCAGGCAAAGCCGTGCCCCAAGGACTCGCCGACGTGCGTGGCCGCGTCGCTGCTTCCGATCTCGGGCGACGAGCCGGACTTGCCATTCGAGACCGGCGTCGTGCGTGCCGCGGCGGCCTTTCAAGGAGGCGGGGGCCAAGGAGGCGGGGGCCAAGGAGGCGGGGGCCAAGGAGGCGGGGGCGAGGGGCTCCTCGTAGCCGCGGATGCGGGGATCTTCTTCGCGACGGACGGCTTGCTTACGCGCTCGGCGGGCCACGAGCAGCTGTTCCCGCTCGGCGTTCGCGGCATCGCGAGTCGCATCGCCGACGACGACGCCGACGGGGAGCCCGAGACGCACCTCGCGCTTCGCACCGACGCGGGCCTCGTCGAGTGGCGCGGCGGGGAGCTCACCGCGTGGACCGTGGGGCAGGAGTCGGGAGCGCCCTCGGCCGCGCTCGGCCGCGAGGACCGCGTGTTCGTCGCGTGGGAGACGCGCGTCTACGAGCTCGACAAGGCCGCGGGGGTCGCCTACCCGCTCGTGTTCGACATCGGGCGCGTCCACGACATCGCGTGCGCGAGCCAGGCGTGCGATCCCGGCGCGGTCGTGCTGTTTGCGACCTCGAAGGGACTCGTCGAGCGCTCCGCCGCGGGGCAATACACGCTCTATACGCTCGCGGCAGAGGGCGGCGACGGCGTGGCTGTGCAAGCGTTCGCGCTCGACGCGAAGAAGCAGCGGCTCTTCGCCGTCGCGGAAGACGGCACGGTGCTGCGCGTGCGCTTGGGCGACGTTCCGGTGGCGCTCGCGAAGCTCTCGCCGTCCGAGTTCGCACCTCGCGCCGCCGTCGACAAGACCGGCGACGTGTGGGTCGGAAGCGGCACGTCCGTGACGGCGCTCGGAACGGGCACGCCGCTGAGCTTCGCCACCGACGTTCGCGCGGTCGTGGGCGAATACTGCGCGCCTTGCCACAAGGGGGCGACGAACGGCGCGACGCCGATCGACTTCGAGAGCTACGATGTCATGGTGGAGCGCGGCACGAAGGCGCTCGACCGCATCCTCGCGGGGACGATGCCGCCTTCGGGCTGGCCCGCGGTCCCGAAGGAGCAGGCCCAGCTCATCGCCGACTGGCTCGTCACCAAGGCCCCGTGACACGGACGCCGCGACCGGCTAAGGGTGCCTCTCTTCGGGTGCCCGCGAATCGCGCGTGGCGGTCTCGACGGACGCCACAGGTGAGAAGGTGCAGGACTCCGAGCCAGAGCCGAGCGACGCGGGCGCGCTAGGCGGGGGTGCGCCGCAGGGCACACCGCAGGGCACACCGCAGGGCACACCGCAGGGCACACCGCAGGGCACACCGCAGGGCACACCGCTGGGCACGCCGCTGGGCACACCGCAGGGCACACCGCAGGGCACACCGCTGGGCACACCGCTGGGCACACCGCAGGGCACACCGCTGGGCACACCGCTGGGCACGCCGCTGGGCACACCGCAGGGCCGCCTCCCAGGCGTTGGCGACGCGGACGCTGCCGACGTGGGCGTTGCCGGCGCGGGCGCTGCCGAAGCGGGCGGCACGTCACGTCGGGCAGCGCCTGTGGGGCCGCCGTTGGGCCCGCCGTTGGCCGGAGGTAAGCGCAGCGCGAAGCAGCGGCAGCGCGCCGCGCAGAACGACGTCGAGCCCGAGGGCGATGAGTTCCAGCCTGGCACCAGCCATTACCGCGTGGCGCTCGAGGGCTTCGAGGGGCCGCTCGATCTCCTGCTCCACCTCTGCAAGAAGCACGAGCTCGATATCCTCGACATTCCGGTCGGCTTCGTCACGTCGAAGTACCTCGAGTACCTCGCGCTCATGACCGACCTTCAGATCGACGTCGCGAGCGAGTACCTCGTCATGGCGGCCGAGCTGACGCACATCAAGTCGAAGATGCTCTTGCCGCGCGAGCTCGTGGCGGCAGCGGACGCCGAAGAGAGCGAGGGGGCGCTCCTGGTCGAGGAGGATCCGCGCGCGGAGCTCATCCGTCGCTTGCTCGAGTACCAGAAGTACCGGCACGCGGCCGAGGCGATCGGCGGGCGCAGCATGCCCGGGCGCGACACGTTCGGGCGCGGGACGAAAGAGGTGACGCCCGACGGGCTCGCGCCGTTCGCGCCGGTCAGCGTCTTCAAGCTGTTCGACGCGTTCGACAAGATCCTCGCGCGCACGAACCAGCAAGGTTTGCACCAGGTGGTGTTCGAGCGCATCGGCATCACCGAGCGCATCGTGCAGCTGACCGAGCTGCTCGCGGCGCGCCGGCGCATGCGCTTCGAGGAGCTGTTCGAGCTCGACGAGCAGGGCGTCGCGCGGTCGCGCTTCGATCTCGTGCTCACGTTCCTGGCGCTGCTCGAGATGTGCAAGATGCGGGTCGCGCGCATCTACCAGGACGAGGCCCTCGGCGAGCTCGTGGCCGAGATGGGGGCGAAGCGTCTCGAGGGCGAGGTCGAGCGCCCGCGCGACATCGGACGGGAAGATCGCGAGGCGCTCGCAGACGTGGAGGCAGCGAGCGCGGCGCACGAGCCGCACGCCGAGGAGGCAGCGAGCGCGGAGGTAGCGCCGCAAGCCGAGGAGCCGCACGCCGCGGAGCCGCCATCCGCAGATGAATTGCAAGCCGCGGAGCCGCACGCCGCGGAGCCGCCATCCGCAGATGAATTGCA
>SYFR01000060.1 GCA_005800325.1 Myxococcales bacterium
ACGCCGCATCCCCCTCCAACGCCGCATCCCCCTCCAACGCCGCATCCCCCTCCAACGCCGCATCCCCCTCCAACGCCGCATCCCCCGCCAACGCCGCATCCCCCTCCAACGCCGCAAACGCCGCATCCCCCTCCAACGCCGCCAACCCCGCCAACCCCGCCATCGACCGCAGGTGGGGGCTCACGCTCGCCGAGGCGCGCTGCCCGCCGGAGATGGCGCTCGTCGCAGGAGAGATCTGTGTCGATCGGTGGGAGGCGTCGCTCGTGCGGGTGCTCGGCGGCGGGAAGGTCGCGGCGTGGCCCCCGTTTCAGAGCGTGAAGGGGGTGCGTGGCTTGCGCGCGGTATCGCGGCCCGGCGTCGTGCCGCAAGGCTACATCAGCGGCGAGCAAGCCGAGCGGGCGTGCGCGGCCGCGGGCAAGCGACTTTGCGCGGCGAGCGAGTGGGACGCGGCCTGCCGAGGCCCACGGCGCTGGCTATTTCCCTATGGCCGGCGGCGCCTCGAGGCGAAGTGCAACGACGGCGGCCGGCGACGCCACCCCGTGGCGGAGGTCTCAGAGAAGCTCGGGCTGCCCGAAGATCGGATGTGGTACGAGACCATGGCGCACCCGCTCATCAATCAGCTGCCCGACACCGTGACAAAGACGGGCGAGCGCGCCGAGTGCACGAACGAGCTCGGCGTCTTCGACATGGTCGGCAATCTGCACGAGTGGATCGACGACTCGGAGGGCACGTTTCGCGGCGGGTTCTACATGGACACGCGGCACAATGGCCACGGATGCGACTACGCGACGACGGCGCACGCAAAGAAGTACCATGACTACTCGACCGGCTTTCGCTGCTGCCTCGACGCCGACTTGGTGGAGTGACGGCGTCGCCGCGCGCGTGGGTGCCGGCGCGCTCGCGCTCCTCGCGGGGCTCGCCTCGGGGTGCCAAAAGAAAGAGGCGCCGCCGGAACAGAAGAGCCTCCCGACGAGCCTCGGCAGCGCCTCGAACGATTTTCTGGCGACCGCGCTCGGCAACGGCCTCGGGTTGCGGGCCGAGCTCGCGTCGACGAGCTCCGCGTGGGAGCGCGTCGTCGTTTACGGAGAGGACAGCGCGCTGCTGCTCGGTCGCGACGGCGGGGACGTGGTCGCGCTGCGCACGCGCGATCGCGGCAGAACCTGGACCTCCATGCGCGCGCCAGCGAAGGCGTGGGCCGAGTGGGGGGTGGGCGCCGATGGCTCGCTCGTGCTCATGACCGGCAACCGCGACAAGGCGGTGAAGCCTCCGCCGCCGCCGAAGTATCTCCCGCCTCGCCTCGCACCGATCGCGGACGGCGAGCTCTGGAGCGCGGACGCAGGCGCCACCGCCTTGAGCGGGCCGCGACCGTTCTTCCCCGACGACACGACGCTCAAGGGCGCGAAGATCCCGAGCGGCTACGCGCAGCCGGCGCGGCTCGAGGGTGACGGCGTCGGCCTGCTGCTCGAAATGAAGGGAGCCCAGGTCATTGCGAGCGCGCTCGCCGACGCGGCACCGAGCGGCACGCCCGTCGACCGGAGCATGCGTGAGAAGCTCGTCCCGGTCGCGTACGGGCACCCGCCGCAGCTCGTCGCGATCGCGGGAGCAGCGATCACGGTGCGGCCATGGCCACGGCACCAGGACGTGCTCCGCCCGAGCAGCGCGGTGCCCGGCGCCCTCGCAACCGTGAACTCGTGGGCGCAGCTCGCAGCCGGTCCGCAGTGCGAGTGGGGCAGCTGGTCGTTTCGGCGCCTCGCCGGACCACAACCGCGCTTGCTCGGGATTTCCGGGGATCGCGCGTTGGCGATGCCGTTGCCGGCGTCGGAGAGCGAGTGGCTCGGGTGCGGACCCGACGCCGTCGTGACCGAGACCGCCATCGTAGATCCAACGGATCCACAGAAGCGTCGCCGCGTCCCGCAGCTCGTGCGCTGCGGCCTGGATGGCAAGTGCAGCGAGCCGCAATCCCAGCCGTTCACGATCTGGCCCGAGGCGCACGAGCGCACCCTCAAGGCCGTGGCCACGTCGGCCGGCGTCGTGGCGGTCATGTCCGCACGCGCGGGCGAGCGGTGGGGGCTCACCCTCGGCCAATCGAGCGACCGCGGCGCGACCTTCTCGGCACCGCGGACGATCGGCGAGGGCACGACCGACCGCGGGCGCATCGAGCTCGGCGCGCTCGTCCGTTTCTCCAAGCGCGTCGTGATGCTCTTGTCGGCAGACGTGACCGGCACCAGTCGGCGCGGATGGTACGTGCTCGCGTCGGACGACGACGGCACGACCTGGGGCCCGCCGTAGAGACGCGATCGCCGGACCGCGGTCGCGCGCCAATCAGTTGCAGCGCTTCACGAACCGCCCGCACTTCGGCTTCTTGCTGGGCCCCGCCGGCACCGGCCCGGGCCCCGGCGCCCCACCGAGCTTCGAGATGCGGAGCTCTCGCTTCGCTGGCGTGCCAAGCTCGAGCACGACGAGCTCTTTCACGGAGCCGTGCCCGGCCTTGCGGCCTTCCACCGTGTGTTTTCCGGGCAAGAGGGCGAGACGGTTCTCCGCTGCGATTCGCTCGAGCTTGGCGTTGTCGACGAAAATCTCGTCGCACTGAGGCACGCATGTGACGAGGAGCTCGACCGTCTCTTCCTTCGGCTCGGTGGCGCCGCCCGACGCGCTCGACGCCGGCACCGTGGCGCCACCGGGAAGCTCCGCGGACGACGCCGCAGAGCCCGCTCCGTTTGCGACCGACCCGCCCGTGTTCACGACGGGGACCACCACCGGCCCATCGGGCTCGGCACGCTTCACGAAGAACAGGTACCCCACGGCCGCGCCGCCGAGGACGAGCGCCGCGACGATGGCGCCGACGATCGGAGCCATCTTGGAGGGCGGCTTCTGCGGCTTGAACGGCGTGGGCGGAAGACCCGCAGGCGCCCCGGAATGTGCGCCCCCCGGATATCCGGCCGCGGCGCCGAAGCCGCCCGAAGCCGAGGCGCCATAGCCGCCTGAAGCCGCGGCACCGCCCTGCACGTAGCGACCCGACGCCGATGGATCGTGCTGCACATGGCGACCGGACGCCGATGGATCGTGCGGCGCGTGGTGGCCGGATGCCGAGGCCCCGTAGCCAGGCCCGCCCGGGCTCGGAGCGTATCCGCCCGAAGCCGACGCACCGTACGCACCGCCGGTCGGTCGGTGCTGCTGCGCCCTCGCAGCCACCATCGCGGGGTCGAACTCCTCGAGCGCCATCGTCTTCGCCGGCGCGGCTTGCATCGCGGCATGGGCGCTCGCGCCGCGAAGGGCGACCGCGAGCTCGGTGAGCGCACCCTGCCGCTCCGCCTGGTTGAGGGAGATCGCGCGGGCGAAGGCCATGTCGGCAGCGGGCGGCCACGCGACGCCGAGCTCCGCCGCGCGCTGCGATGCCGGCATGCGAGGTGCAACGAGCTCGTTGCGCCACGCGGCGAGGTCCGGCGTGCTCGACTGGCACGCGCGCCAATACGAGCGGCCGGTGGCCGAATGAAACGCGAGCAGCGCCGTGGCGAACACATCGGTCGCGGGGCCGAGCACCGCCGCGGCGTTCAGCTGCTCGGGTGCCAAAAACGCCGCCGAGCGGGCGTAAGACTCGTGCGACGGGCTCGCGCTGCGTACGACGCTGGAGCCGAAATCCGCGAGACGCACGACGAGGCGCTGGCCGGGAGTGACGAAGACGTTGGTCGGCTTGATCGCGAGGTGAAAGAGCTGCCGCGCGTGGGCGGCGTCGAGCGCACGCGCTACGCCCTCGACCAGATCCGCGACCGCCGAGGGAGGGAGCGGGCCCGAACCGAGGGCTTGGTTCAGCGACGGTGACTGCTGCCGCTCGCAGACGCTGAACGGAGCGCTCGTCGCGGGGTCGTAGCCCGCGTCGAGCACGGGGATCACCAGCTCGCTCGGGAGCTCGGCGAGGGTCGCGCGCACGCGCTCGAGCTTGGCCATGATGTCCGCGCGCTGGCCAATCGCCGGATCGTAGAGCTTGACGGCGACGTGGTGACCCGCGCTCGAGGTCGCGTGAAAACACGTCGCGTCGTTCGAGAGCCCCAGGAGCCCGGTGATCTTGTAGCGCCCGGCGATCTGCTGCCCCGGCGCCAGCTGGGGTGCGGTCACTTATCGCTGCCCTCGGGAGTCGCCTTTTTTTTCTCGAGGGTCTCGAGGGCGTCGAAGATGCGATTGCCGCCGCTGTCATTGTCTGCCGGCACGAAGCCCAAGGCCACGAGCTCCTTGTCGTCGATCTTGCCGGCCACGACCACCGCGTCGCCGTCGCTTCCGCCGCGCTTGGCCGCCTGCTCCCAGAGCTTCAGCGAGAGCTCACCGACCTCGCGCGCCTCGCTCACGCCGAAGAACAGCGTCTTCGGCGACTTCAGCTCGATGCCGGTGACGCCCGACAGCGCCGCGACCGCGTCGGTGCGCGCCTTGAACAGCAGCTGCGGGTTCTGCGGCGCCTCGACCGCCACGAGCGCGAGCACCGCGCCCTTGTCGCTCTCTTGGGTGACCGTGCCCTCGGCGAGCTTCGCGTAGAGCCACCCCTTCGGCGGCGCAAGTCGCCACCCGTCAGCGCCAACGACGACGGTCTTCTTGGTGCCGCCGCCTTTGCACTCGTCCTCGAAGGTCTTGCACGCCTTCTTTTTCTTCTTCTTCTTTGGCTTCGACGACGGCTCGAGGTCCGCGTCGGCATCCCGCGGCGATTTCGGCGGCGGCGGCGGATCGCACGCGGCACACGCGATCGCCACGAGCACGACGCTCATCGGCGCTCTGAACGGAAGCAACATCATCGCGGTCGCCAGTCTCTAACCCAGGTGCGCCAGCGCTTCCAGAGCGGCGAGGCTCAACCGGGCTCGACGCGGTAGATGGTGCCGCTCGCGTGGACGAGGTAGGCGTTGCCCGCTTCGTCGTTGAAGAAGCCGACGAGCCCGGTCCCGAGCGACCCGCCGAGCGCGCTCGTGAGCTCGGTTTGATCGCTCACGACGCCGTCCGTGTAGCGCAGCATCCAGATTTGCCCGGTGCAGTAGTCGCCGTAGAGGTAGGCGCCGCGCAGCCACGGGATCGCCGAGCCGCGATAGACGACGCCGCCGGTGACCGAGCACTTTCCGCCGCCGTGATCGTACTCGGCCGCGGGCAGGGTGAGCCCCGCCATGCTGCAGTTGGGCTCCTTGAAGCACTTCGTGCCCTCCATCACGCTCCAGCCCCAGTTGATGGACGACACGCCCGCGGCGGCGATGTCGATCTCCTCGCGCGCGCCCTGGCCGACGTCGCCGATGTAGACGTCGCCGTTGCAGGGGTCGAAGGAGAAGCGGAACGGGTTGCGCAGCCCGGTGTGAAAGATCTCGGGCAGACCGCCGGGCATGTTGCCGGGAGGAATCGTCGGCGGGTTCGTGGCGATGTCGACGCGCAAGAGCTTCGCCAAGTGCGACTGTTGGTTCTGGCCGGTCATGAAGGTGTCGCCGGCGCCGCCGCCGTCGCCGAGCCCGATGTGCAGCAGGCCGTCGACCGGGCTGAACTCGATCGAACCGCCGTTGTGGTTCGACGCCGGCTGCGGCACGACGAGGTGCGGCATGCCGACCGGCAGCGGATCGGCGACGTCGGGGTCGTTCGGATTGCGGCGGTACTCTTCGACCGTCGTGCGCCCCGGGTTCGGGTTGCCGGACGCGGAATAATGCAGGAAAAAGCGCCCGTTTTTGACGTATTCCGGGTGCATCGCGATGCCGAGCAGGCCGTGCTCACCGTTGGTGACGACCTTGGTGCTGATGTCGAGGAAGAGGCTCTTCTGCCCGTCCTTGATGAGCTGAACGCGCCCGGCCCGCTCGATGACGAAGACGCGCGTGCCGTCGCCCCATGGCACCGCGGCGTGGAGCGGCTGCGCGAGGCCGCTGGCGAACGTGGTGAGCTTGAGCGCGCCCGGCGCCCCCTCGGCCGGCTTGCAGTCGGCGCTGGTGTGCGGCAGCGCCATCCCGCCGCCGGAGCCGCCGACACCGCCCGAGCCACCGACGC